>NZ_JBARYR010000655.1:0-5749 GCF_049648075.1 Rubrivirga sp.
CTCGAAGGCTTCGTCGAGCCAGGCGGTCCGGGCACGGAGCAGACGGTCGCCGCCGATCTCGGCCTCGAGGTCGGGGCGGGGCCGTGGCGAGCGTCGGGCCGCGTCTTCGGCGAGGCGACGCAGTACCGCCGCGACCTCGTCTCTCAAGGCGACTCCCTCGTCTTCGCCGTCGTGGACGAGGGCACAACGCAGCAGGGAGGCGTCGCCCTCGAGGTCGGCTGGCGCGAGCGGACGCGCCGAGGGCTCTACGCTCGCGTGGGCGGCGCGGCACGAACGGTCCTCGAGGCCGAGACGGACGTGCAGCGGCGGTGGGACGAGGCCTTGCCCCGAGCCTGGGGTCGTGCCCGCATCGGCGTCCGAGCGGAGGGCGTCGGCGACGGCGTGCTCGACCTCGACCTGGCCGTCGTGGCCGAGGGGTGGACGGCGTTTTGGAGCCGCCGCGTCGAGCCGGTCACGGGCGCCCTCGTGCTCCCCGACCCGACCTCGAGGCTGGGCATCGAGATCCCCGGTCGCGCGGTCTTGGGTCTCGAGGCGACGGCCACGTTCAGCGCGCGCGCCTCGCTGTTCCTGCGCTACGACAACGCGCTCGCCGGCCGCGTCTACTCGGGCGCGCTCGTCACCCAGGGCGAGCCGCTGTCACCTCCCACGGTGCGCTTCGGCGTGTTCTGGGCGCTGCTGAACTAAGGCACCCGGACTCGCTCCGGCGCCCCGCCGCGTACCGACCTCGAGGTCGAGTCCGCTCTGCTCTCGCCCTCGAGGACACCCAAGGTTGCGGCCCCTCCAGCGTCCTCTAGGCCGCCAGATCGAGTCCCACCTCCCCTCGTGAGGAGGGGGACAGGGGGTGGTTCTGCGTACCGACCTCGAGGGCGTGCGGTAGGTATGAGCAAGTACGTCCTCGAGGGCGCCATCGACCTCGAGGATGCGCTGTCACGCCGTCTTGTCAACGATCGACCAGCCGTACTCCAAGAGCGGACGCAAGGCCTCGGCCGTCTCGACGATCGTGTCCGTGAAGTCCGGCGTCTTGACGGCGTCGTTGGGCACGCTCTCGCGGAACGCGACGAAGCCGCCCTTCCACTGGAGGTACTCCGCGGCGGGGCTGTCGCGGTGGTCGTTGAACCCGCGCGGCATCCGGGTCAGCTTGCTGCCTTGCGTCTCCAACTCAAGGCCGGCCTTCTCGACGTCCTCGATGACCTTGAGGAACCGGTCGGGGTTGGAGACCAACCGCTCGCGCCAGTGGCGGAGGAAGTCCTTGTCCGGCCGCCAGAAGCCACCGCCTATCCGCGTCTTGCCGGGCTCGACGTGGACGTAGAGCGCACCGGGGCTCGCCTTGCTGTCGCCGCGGTGAAGCGTCAAGGCGACGTGCGTCTTGTAGGGCGCCTTGTTCTTGGAGAACCGGGTGTCGCGGTAGATGCGGAAGACGGCCCGCTTGGGGTCGGCCGAGAGTGGAATCCCACGGGCTGGAAGCTGGCGGCTCAAGTCCGCGGCGAGCATCCGCATTGGTTCGAGGATCTCGTCGTCGTAGACGGCCTTGCGGGGCTTAAACCAGTCGCGGTCGTTGTTCTTGCGGAGCTCGGCCAAGAACGACATGGCCTCGTCGGTGAGACCAGGGAAAGGAGGGAGAACGTCGGAGGGCAGAGTGGTCACAGGCGTTTGCACGGTTCAATGTGGGTGACTGCCGAAACGGACTGAGAGCGGGATTGTGCCCACCTCGCTACGGAGTCTGGACCAAAGCGTCCCGCCTGAGTGCGGCGGGGGGCGGCCGAGCGCCTCGAGACGGGCTCTTAAGGAAAAAGAGAGACGCCCGTGAGCCGGTTTGCGCGCTCACGTCGGTCCTCTAGACAACCACCCCCCAGTAGGGCTTCCTGCCCACCTCTCAACCCGCCGGACCTCTCCGACTCGTTCGGCACCGCACTCACCCCGCCATGCTCCGTCTCCTTTTCCTCGCCGCCCTCGCCCTATCGATCTCCGCCTGTGACTCGTCCGAGGTCATGATGGAAGACCCCGGAGTCCCGGACCCGTCGTTCCAAGTCCCGACCATACCACAGGCCTTTGCGGACGGCACACCGGGCCTTCAGTTCGCCGCTGTTCCCGACGCTGACATTGAGCTCTCCTCCGTCGTGATCCGGAACCCCCTCGGTGATCAGGTGACGTTTAACGCTGGAAACCAACTGGTGCTGGCCGGAACCCGGATCGCTCTGCAAGAGCCGGACTTCGTCTTCTTCCGCGTAAGTGGGGAGTGGACCTTCTCGTTCACAGGGATCAAAGAGAGCGGGGCCGGAGAGCGCTTCTCCGTCGCCACGACGGTCCCCGTCTCTGCGAGGACCAGGAACTAGACGCGTCCATCTAGCAGGTCCGGCGAGCGCTCCAATCTCTTGGAGCGCTCGTCGTCCGTCTAGGCGGATAGCGACCGAGCAGCGAGTGCGGCCAGAAACGCCGTCCCCGTCCGCATCGCCCCCTCGTCGACCGTCATCCGCGGCGTGTGCAACCCGTGCGTGATCCCCTCGGCCTCGTTGCGGACGCCGAGTACCGAAAAGCTCGACGGCACCCTCTGGGCGTAAAACGCGAAGTCCTCCGAGGCGTACCACATCGGCAAGTCCACGACGCGGTCCTCGCCCACGACCTCGACGGCGACCTCCCGTGCAAACGAGGCCGCGGCGGGGTCGTTGACCAGCGCCGGGTAGCCCTCGAGGACGTCCACGTCGCACGTCGCGCCGAACGCCTCCGCCGTCCTCGATGCGGTCCGCTCGATCAGCTCCCACGCCCGGCGCCGCCAGCCCTCGTCCATCGACCGGAGCGTCCCCTCGAGGACGACGCGGTCCGGCAGGATGTTGGTCGCGCCATCGGCCACGACTTTGCCGAACGACAGGAGGGACGGGACGCCCGGCGGCCGGTTGCGCGAGATCACCGATTGCAGGGCCGTCAAGACGTGGGCCTGCACCAGCACGGCGTCCACGAGTTGGTGAGGCGCGGCGGCGTGCCCGCCCGTCCCGTTGATCGTGAGCGTGATCTCGTCCGCGCTCGCCATGAACGCCCCACCGCGCACGCCGATGGTGCCGGCCTCGAGGTCGGGGAAGACGTGCTGGCCGAACATCTGCTCGACCGGCCCATGGCCGTCCACGTCCCCCAAGACGCCGTCCTCGATCATGACGCGGGCGCCGCCCGGCGCCTTCTCCTCGCTCGGCTGGAACACTAGGCGGACGGTGCCCCCAAGCTCGTCGCGGACCGCGTGCAAGACGTGCGCGGCGCCCAGCAGCATGGCCGTGTGGGCGTCGTGGCCGCACGCGTGCATCTGCCCGTCGGTCTCGGACGCGAACTCGAGGCCGGTCGCCTCCATAATGGGGAGGGCGTCGATGTCGGCACGGAGCGCGATCGTCGGGCCGGGCTGCCCGCCCTCGATGTGGGCCACGACGCCCGTCTTGGCGACGCGGGCGACCTCGAGGCCGAGGTCCCCGAGCGTCTGGGCGATGAACGCGGCCGTCTCGTGCTCTTGGAACGCGAGCTCGGGGCGGCGGTGGATCGCACGGCGCCACCGGACGACGTTGGGAAACTGGTCGTCAGCGAGCGAGAGGAGGCGGTCGGTCACGATCATCAGGGGTGAGGGCGAGGCCTACGCCCCGCGGCTGGGACCCTTCCCGGCACAAACTCTTTAGAGCTGGAACCGCTTCCACTTCCCTGCCCATGCGCTACTGCTTCTTCCTTGCCGCCCTCGTCGCGGCTCCCACGGTCTTCGCCCAGACGGCCACCGACCTCGACCTCGAGGCGCCTGACGGGACGACCGTCGCGATCGACCGAGATGATTTCGGCGTTCCTCACATCACCGCCGACACCGAGTCTGCCGTCTTCTTTGGACAGGGATTCGCGACGGCCCAGGACCGCCTGTTCCAGCTCGAGACCTTCTGGCGCGCCGCGACCGGTCGGCTGGCCGAGCTCCAGGGGCCAAACCTCATCGGCCAGGACCAGGCTGTTCGGACGGTGTTCTACACGCCTGACGAGCGAGCGGACCAGTTCGACGACCTCTCGCCTCGGCTCCAGACCATGATCTCGAGCTACGTCGACGGGATCAACGCGTACATCGACTCGACGTCCGCGAACCCGACGGCCTATCTCCCCGGCGAGTACGCTGCTGCAGGCTTCCAGCCCGAGCCCTACTCCGTCGACAAGGCGATGGCCGTGATGCAGTTCTTTATCCGCCGGTTCGGCGAGATCGGCGGCCAAGAGCTGGCGCGACTCGCCGAGTTGCAGGCCGAAGGCTCGGAGTGGTTCAACGAGAACCGCCCCGTCAACGACCCTGCTGCCTCGGTGACCATCGAGGCCTCGAGCCAAGCGGCGCCTCCGTTCGGCACGACCTACGCCGGTCCGCCTGTCGACCCGGCCATCGCCCTCGAGGTCGAGGCTCGTCGGGACGCCGTTACTCAGACGCTCATTGAGAACGGGGTCCCGCACAAGTTCGGCTCGTTTGCTGCCGTGATCTCGCAGGCGATGTCGGAGACGGGGAACGTGTTGTTGCTCGGGGCGCCCCAGATGGGCGCGCCGTCGGTCGACGCGAAGGCGGTCACGGCCGAGTACGAGCTGCTCGTCGGGTCTCCTGACGGCGACGGGCTCCACGTGGCCGGCATGAGCGTGCCGGGGATTCCGGGCGTCATCATCGGCCGGACGCGCGGTCGGGCCTGGACCTTCACGACCGGTGTCACCGACAACACGGACACCTACACGTTGACGCTCGGCCCTCCCACTGACCAGGGCGTTCCGACGTATCTCTACGACGGCGAGTTCAAGACGGCCCAAGCGGTCACCTCGACGATCAACGTGGGCGGTGGCGACCCCGTGACGTACACGAGCTTCCGTACCGAGGAGCACGGCCCGGTCTACTCCATCGACGCCGAGAACGGGCGCGCCTACGCCTATAAGTACGCGTTCTGGAACCGCGAACTCGTGATGGCCGAGGCGCTTCTGGACGCGTGGGACGCCGAGTCCATCGAGACCTTCCAAGACGCGGCGGCGCGCATCCCCGTCTCGTTCAACATGTTCTACGCCGACCAGGACCAGAACATCGCGTTCTGGCACGTGGGACAATACCCCATCCGCCCCGGCGATGCCGACCCGCGCCTGCCGCTTCAAGGGGACGGCTCGCAAGAGTGGCTCGGCCTGACCGAGTTCGCCCAACAGCCGCAGTCGGTCAACCCGTCGCAGGGGTACTTCGCGAACTGGAATAACAAGCCGGTCGCGTGGTGGAACCAGGGCGACAACGTCTCCTGGACGGACACGCCACCGGACGGCCGCCTCCGCGTCTTTGATGGCGTCGACTTCCTGAAGGAGCACCTCGAGGCCGCGGGCCAAGTCTCGTTCGAGGAGATCCAGGAGTTGACGCGCGTCATACGGACGAACCCGGACTATCCCGAGTACCCGGCGACGTACCAGCAGGTCATCGAGTTTAGCCCGAACGGGAGCTACGCCGAGAACGTGATCCCGCCGGGGCAGAGCGGGTTCATCGACGTGACCGGCACTCCGAGCGACAACTTTGCCGACCAGTGGGCGCTGTACCAGTCGTCGGCGGGGGAGGGCGAGATCGAGATGAAGCCGTTCACCTTCCTCGGTGCCCGCGCCGTCGCTCAAGACGCGGCGCCCGACCTCGAGGTCGGGTTGGGATCGCCTTACCCGAACCCGGCCGCGAGCGCGGTCACGCTCCCCATCCAGCTCGCCGGCCCGGTCGACCTCGAGGTCGCCGTGTTTGACGCGCTCGGCCGCCGCG
>NZ_JBARYR010000656.1:0-1666 GCF_049648075.1 Rubrivirga sp.
ACCGTGCTCGCTGCGTCGCGTCGCCGTAATCCGGTCGCCCTCGAGGTCGTCGCCTCGGAGCAGGCCGCCGACGAGTGCCCGGCCGATGTTGCCGGCGCCCAAGACGGCCAGGGTTTGGTCACGGAGCATCGAGGGCGGGGGCGGGTGAGCCCCAAGCCTACGGCCGACCCTGCGTCCATGTCTGGGAATCGTCCTCGAGGTCGTTAGTCTAGCACGCAGTCGTCGGCCGCGTCGCCAGTAAGCCGGAGCGTGACCCGGGACTCCGTCACGTCGCCTACGACGACGCCATCCAGGTGGGGCACCGTGACGACCCAGAACGGGTACGACACCAGGTCGCCGCCCGAGCCGTTGTTTGTGACCTCGGCCTCGACCTCGAGGCCGCCGCCCGTGTCCGTGATCTGGAGCACGGACAGGTCGTAGGCCGTCGAAGGGCACCCACCGAACGTGCTCACGACGACCAACGTCTCATCGTCGTAATCCACACGGGCGAACGGTGCTACCAGGTTCAGGCGCTCTCTAAAATTAGCCTCGTCAGCCGCTGAGCGGACAATCGTGACGGGCTCGAGAACGACCTGCGTTGATGACGCGATAAGAAACTCGAACTCGACCGTCCCAGACTCGGACTGAGAGCAGCCTGCCAGGGCAAGGGTTAGAAATAGAATGCGCATCTGGAAGAGAGGAGGCGGCCGCTGCGAGGATCCAGCGCCGCTACGCGATCAGCCCCTCGACGACGCCGTGCTCGTTGATGACCGAGTCCGCCGTCTGCCGCGCGGCGTCGCCCTCGAGGGCGAGCGGGCCCAGGTCGAAGACGCACGCGGCCCACGTGAGTCCCGCGCCGAAGCCGACCATCGCGATCGTGTCACCGGCCTTGGCGAGGCCGGACTCGAGCGACTCGGACAGCGCGATCGGGATCGTCGCGGCCGACGTGTTGCCGTAGTCGGCCACGTTCATGACCACTTTCTCGGGCGGCAGGCCCAACGACTTCGCGGCGTACTCGATGATGCGCGCGTTCGCCTGGTGCGGGATGAACAGGTCCACGTCCGCGACCTCGAGGGCGGCCTTGCCCATGACGCGCTCGAGCGACTCGGTCATGGTGCGTGTGGCAAACTTGAACACGGCGCGGCCGTCCATGCGGAGGTAGTGCGTCCGGTTGTCGACGGCCTCCTGGCTGACGGGCTGGCGCGTGCCGGGGCACGGCGCGATCAAGGTGTCGGCCTGCGATCCGTCGCTGCCGAGCTCGAACGACCGGACGCCGCACGGCGTGTCCGTCGCCTGGAGCACGACCGCGCCGGCCCCGTCCCCGAACAGGACGCACGTGGTCCGGTCGGTCATGTCGAGGTTCTTCGAGATGACCTCCGCGCCGATCACCAGGATGGTCTCGTAGGCGCCCGTCTGGATAAACTGGTCGGCCGTGACGAGCCCGTAGACGAACCCGGTGCAACCGACCATGAGCGTCATCGCGCCCGCGTTGGAGCACCCGAGCTGGGCCTGGACGCGGCTCGACACCGGCGGCGTGAGCTCGTCGGGGCTCGAGGTCGCGACCAGCACTAGGTCCACGGCCTCCGGCTCGACGCCCGCGACCTCGAGGGCGCGCCGGCCGGCCTCGATGCACAGGTCGCTCGTGGCCTGGTCCTCCGAGACGAAGTGCCGTCGTTCGATCCCGGAC
>NZ_JBARYR010000657.1:0-3998 GCF_049648075.1 Rubrivirga sp.
CGACCGATCCGGTCTGGCGCTTGCGCCGGAGCCACCGGCCGAGCGACGCCTCGCCGACGGCGAAGCGGGCGGCCACAGTCGGGATGGAGTCGTCGCCACGCTCGTACGCGTCGACGGCGCGGCGGCGGAGGTCGGTCGAGATCGCCATCGGGAGTGCGGAGCGGCGAAGCTACCCGACCAGAGCTACCATGTCACGCTGTAACGAAATCGGGGACATAGGCTCGATGCGGGCTCAGTGGTGACATAGAGACAGCGTCAGCGGTTGACAGCTGAGCGCAGTATGCGGTTCGCTCTGAGAACGGCGTTGACAGCCATCTGCCGAGTGACTACTCTGGTTACGGCGAGTTGGTGGCTTGGCGCTCCCCTCCCTGCGACAGCACGGAACGACTCCGCCACCGTATCGAGTAGGGTATTACTTGAGTAGTGTGCCTCCCAGGCATCCCGTGCCGCCAGGGCCATGTTCGTCCACTGGTCCTCGACTTCGGCGAGCATACCGGCGATGTCCTGTGAATAACGCTCCGGTATGATCACTGCGCACGTGGACCAATCGATCCCTACGGGTAGCACGTATGAATCTGATATGATCACTGGCACGCGAGCGGCCTTCATGGTTTCGAACAGCCGGATCGACCCTGTTCCGCGTCCTCGAGGGCACACGAAAAACTTGGTCCTCCTCAGGCTCTCAGCGTAACTAAGCTTCGACGCCGTTCCACTTCGCGTGAACATCCGGTTCCACTCACCCCCTTGTACTATGACCGAGGCTCGATCAGCTTGCGAAAGCCCCCCGACAACTTGACGGCGGACCCGGTGTGTCAGACCTCCGTGGAACGTCGCGAGATGGCGAGCATCTCCAAGATCGTAAGCCTCGACTTGCTCGTTATAGGTAATGGGGTATGGACCCGTCCGGTGACGGGCGGAATCATGAAGCCGTTGCGGGAGAGAGCAGTATAGTCCAGGCTGTAGTCCTGTTGGGTGATCATTGTCATCCCATATGACATGTCTCGGTGACGCCTTTCTCTCGTACCGGCCGGCCGGCGTGCGGAGCGCAGCGATGCCTTCCACGTACGGCGTCGCTTTTGTCCGAACTACGATATCTGCCTCATGCGCGTGTGACACAATTCTTGCTGTCCCGGCTCCACCAGATATGTCATCGAGTAAACTCCTCCACTCGTTCGCTTGATGGATGGTCTCAGCTGACAGGTCGAAATAGATGGTAGTTCGGGTATCACTCATGTTCCGCTCTGGTCAACCGGATACGAATTGGCCTGACAGTAACCGACAGGTAGGTGGTCTTCTCGCGGACAGGCGTTAACGGCACCGGCTGAGAGCGCACCATCGGCATCGAGAGAGCAATGTCGGGGTCGTTGGACCCGCACTGCGGACCCGGCAGTACGCCCGAGGTTGGGACTCTGGGTTCGCTCGGGAGTGAACTGCTCACGTCTAAGTGCGCCCTGAGGTAGAGTTAGCGGCCGACATGGCCCCCGGCTTCGCCGATCCGGCGATAAGAAAGGTGGGTAACGGCATGGGTGTCAGGTCATGCGGCGGCCAGCGGCAAACCGCTCAACTCGTCGCGCGAGCCGCCAGCCAACGAATCGCCGGAGGCGGTGGAACCCGGGCGGCCCGCTGGGCTCGAGGTCGCTCCCACCAAGTTCCTCCACCCTCGCCCCCACACGGTGCCGCAAGTCCGGGTACTCCGGGTACACGTCGTAGACGAAGTCCTGGAGCACATGGGCTGCGGCCCGGCGCGTCCTCGGGCTGTCCTCGGCCTCGAGGAGATGATGTGTGCCGAGCGTCAGCGAGAGCGCCTGCGACTCTCGCGCGGCCCGGCTCTTGCGGCCGGACAGGCTCGCGTCGAGGCCGGACCGGTAGTGTAACCGAGCGCCGAGCGCGAAGCGCACGCCGTCGCTGCCTGCAATTACACGCGCGAAGAACTCGAAGTCGTCGATGAGTGAGAGCCTCTCGTCCCAACCGCCCGTCTGGTCGAGCAGTACACGAGGAATGAGGAACATGCCGGACTGCGTCATCGGGCGGGCGCCAGTCCAGTCAGATACGATCCAGTCCACCGGGTTCGCGTCACGGTAGGACGGATGGTGCGGGAAGACAGCCTCGGCAGGGTCGGAGAGGAACCGAGCCCACTGACCCATCGCGACATGTGACGACGAGCCTTCGAGCCGAGCCGCTAGACGAGCGAGGTGCTCCGAGCCGATCCAATCGTCGCCGTCGAGGAACAGCACGGCGGTGCCGGTCGACTCAGCGAGAGCTCGGTTCCGAGCTGCAGCGGCTCCTGCGTTGGCCTGGTTAATGACGCGGACGCCCCGGGCTTCGTAGGATTTCAACACGTCGCGTGTGCCGTCCGTCGATCCGTCATTGACGACGATGACCTCGACGTTCGGGTACGTCTGTGCCAATAGCGAGTCAAGGGCAGCACCAACGTACCGCTCGACGTTGTAAGCAGGGATCAGGACGGAGACGAGTGAGGCCATCAGCTAGCGCAGGCCGTCTCTGAGTTGGGGCACCCAGTGACGGATCTTCGATAAGACCCGGCTGCCTCCCCAAGCCAGCGCTCGAGGCATGTCGTCCAGCACCACTCGGACCGATGAGCGATCCGGATCACCAGAAGCGCGGAGGCCGGCCCACGAGACTGTGTAGTGATCGGGGTACCGGTTCCAGCTTGGGAACGTGAAAAACGGCTCTACCTTATTGTGCACGAAATGGCATAGAATCACCTCTTGGTCGCTGCGTGTCCACACGAGACGCTCCCCATCCCACGTGAGTCGAAACCGATGGTCCCACGAGAAGCTGGGCTCGGCCAAGACACGTGGAGTCCTCAAACGCAACACCCCTTCCTCGTGAGCGCGATGCGCTACATCAGTTAAGCTGACTGGCTGCCCCTCTTTGGCAAGGACGCTGACGTCTGATGGGCCACCCCACCGATAGCAAACCTCGTCGAACGCGTGAAAGTCAGACGACAGGAGGACTCGCTCGTAGTTCGGAGATCGCTCGAAGAGACGGGCACTAGGACCAGTGTTACGGAATAGTGTGAACGCGCCTGACAAGAAGCCAGGCCCGGCGACGGAATACACGTCTACCCCGTCTAAGATGGTATCGTCGAGGAAGTGCGACACGTTCCCCCAGACCATGTCGACATCGCAGTAGCCCCAAAACTCGTACCTGCCTAGGAGGTCGCGGTATACCGTCCCGAACGTAGGCTTAAAGTCGCAGAGCTTGTATGGCTTCTGGACATTGACCGGAAGGTCGAGGGTAGCCTGCGCGCGCTCGTTGAACCGGTCCAGCGTCTCTCGGTGCCAATAGACATTCGAAGGCAGCGCGAGCGGAGGCTCCCGGTTGGACACCACGTGTACGTCGAAGAGTGGGTTCGCTCCGCAACTGAGGAGGAACAGCCCCACGTAATCTGGCAGGTCGCCGACAAACACCGTGAGCAGTCCGATTCGTGGAGTCATGACCGAGAGAGGAGAGCCTCGAGCACGATCCGCCAGCCGTGCTGGAAGTAAGACCGCTTGGACTCCGCGACGTAGTGGTGCAGCACCGCCGTCGGCTGGCGGCCCTCGTCGAGCGACGGGAGCACAACGTAGTCGTCGGCTGGGGCCACGTCGCAGTCGCGGCCGGCGTACAACATGCTCGTGATCCCCTGCGTCAGGTTGTAGTGGGTCCCCTCCTCCGCCAGCAGTGTGCCGACGGCGTGCTCGAGCCAGTCGATGTCGAGGTCGGCGCCGCGCCAGCCGAAGATGCCGATGTTGGCGCGGTCGGGGAACGGCTTGCCGCCGACGAGCCGAGAGCGGAGGGCGTCCGAGTACCCGTACGCCTCGACCACGTCGACCATGTAGGCCGGCTTTTTGTCATCCTTCGCCAGCCAGTCGAGGAGCCAGTCGGGCCGCTGGAAAAAGAGCATGTCCGAGTCCAGGAGCATCTTCCAGCCTGGGCGCCCGGCGTGCAGATCGAGCACCTTGCGGATCAACGGCTGCTCGACCCGGCGCTCC
>NZ_JBARYR010000658.1:0-3015 GCF_049648075.1 Rubrivirga sp.
CGAGCGCCGCGGCCAGCGGCAGGACCGCGTCCAACTCACCGACGACCAGCGCGACGCGCTCCGCGACATCCGCAGCGAGTCCCGGGAGCAACGCCGCGCCCTCGAGGACGACCTGCGCAGCGGACGCCTCAGCGACGACGCCTTCGTCGATCGGATGGAGACGGTCCGTTCGGCCTCGAGGTCGCGAATCGCACAGGTCGTGCCGTCCGAGGCGGCGTCTCGCCTAAGCGAGCGACAGGACCGTCGTGCGCTCGCGAAGCAGTCGCGAGAGGCCGCCCTCGGTCTGACCGCCGACCAGAAGGCGCGTCTTCAGACCCTGCGCCTCGATCGCATCCGTACTCGTCCCGACGCGCCCGACATGCGTCCCTTCCTCGACGCGGACGGACAGCTCGATCGCCAGGCGTTCCGCCAAGCCCGGCGCGAGCGTCGCAGCGACATGCGGCCGGAGCGGCAGGCGGCCCGAGACGCCATGGCCGACGTGCTCACCGACGAGCAGCGCGACGTGATCGCGATCCACCGCGCCCTGAGCGGCGGTCGTGCGCATCGAGGACGTCGGGGCCGCTGACGTTGACTGCGCTGCCCTGACAGCTCTCGAGCAAGCAGTATGAAGCGGGCCGTCCCAGACCGGGGCGGCCCGTTTCTCGTTCGCCCTCGACGCGTCTTCAGGAATCCGGCATCGAGGACGGCGCGTACCTTCGCGCATCGCCCCTCAACGTCTTTTTCCGCCGTCGCGACCATGTTCGGATTCAACAGTGGGTACGTCGAAGACCTGTACGCCCAGTACCGTCAGAACCCCGACTCGGTCAGCGAGAACTGGCGAGAGTTCTTTGCCGACTTCGACCCCGGCCCCACGCACGCGAGCACTATCGGCGCCGGGCCGTCAGAGTCGGACGCCAAGGCTACATCTTTAGCGGACACTCCGCCTTCGGCCGGAGGCAACGGCGCCTCGTCCTCGAGGCCGACGCCCGTTCCTCCCGCGCCAGCTCCGTCCTCGAGCGCGCAGCCCTCGAGCCGTCAGGCCGATGCCAACGGCGCTGCGAGCGGGGGAGACGGCGCGCTGACCGAGCTGCCAGATCGCCTGGCCGCCCCGGAGATCGGCGTGCCCGACGGTGCCGAGGTGTCGAAGATCAAGGGCGTCGGCGCTCGGATCGTCGAGAACATGGAGGCCAGCCTGACCATCCCGACGGCCACGTCGGTCCGTGAGGTGCCGGTCAAGCTGCTGGCCGAGAACCGACGCCTCATCAACCGCCACCAACGAGCGGTCGGCGGCGACAAGGTCTCGTACACGCACCTGATCGCGTTCGCCATCATCCGAGCGATGGAGACCGTCCCGAGCATGAAGGCGGCCTACCGCGAGAATGACGGCCAGCCGGAGCGGATCGACCCGTCCTCGACGTCGTTCGGCTTGGCCATCGACGTCGAGAAGCGCGGCCGGCGGTCGCTCCTGGTTCCCAACGTCAAGGACGCCGAGGCGCTGACGTTCGGGGGCTTCCTGGGCGCCTACAACGACATCGTCAAGCGCGCGCGCGACGGCAAGCTCACCCTCGAGGACTTCAAGGACACGACCACGACGCTGACGAACCCCGGCGGGATCGGGACGCAGCTGTCGGTCCCGCGCCTGATGCCCGGGCAGAGTGTGATCGTGGCCGTCGGCGGCATCGGCTACCCGCCAGAGTACTCGGGGATGGACGCCGGCGAGCTGTCGCGGCTGGGATTGAGCCCGGTCATGACCGTGACCTCGACCTACGACCACCGCGTGATCCAGGGCGCCGAGTCCGGCGAGTTCCTCAAGCACATCGCCGAGCTCCTCCAGGGCCAGCACGGGTTCTACGACGACGTTTTCCAGTCGCTCCGCCTTCACACGCCCCCGTTCCGCGGCAACGCCGACTCGACGCCCGCGTTGGGCCGGCGCTCGCTTGGGGCGTCTGGCAAGACCTCGAAGATCGAAAAACAGGCCCGCGTCTACGAGCTGATCCGTGCCTACCGCGTCCGCGGCCACCTGCTCGCCGACACCAACCCGCTAGGCTACGAGCCCCGGAACCACACCGAGCTCGACCCGGCCAGTTACGGCCTGACGGTCTGGGACCTCGACCGGGAGTTCCTGACCGGCGGGATGGCTGGCGCGACGGCGGGCCTGGGCGGCAACCGCAAGATGGTCCTGCGCGACATCCTGGACACGCTGTGGGACACGTACACCGGCCACGTCGGGAGCGAGTTCATGCACCTGTCGTCGCCCGAGGAAAAGCGGTGGCTCATCGAGCGGATCGAGCCCCAGCAGTTCCGCGAGCCCATCGACACGGCGCGCAAGAAGCGGATCTTCGAGAAGCTCAACGAGGCCGAGGCGCTCGAGCAATTCATCCACACCAAGTACATCGGTCACAAGCGGTTTAGCCTCGAGGGCGCGGAGACGATGATCCCGCTCCTAGACGCCGTCCTGAGCGACGCGGCCGATCAGGAGACGGAAGAAGTCGTGATCGGCATGGCCCATCGAGGACGCCTCAACGTGCTCACCAACATCATGGGCAAGCCCTATGACCAGGTGTTCGGCGAGTTTGAGGGGACGCCCAATCCCGACGCGGTCCAAGGCTCGGGCGACGTCAAGTACCACCTCGGTCAGCACGGGACGCATACGTCGCCGAGCGGGAGCACGACGCAGCTGACGCTGGCGTCCAACCCGTCCCACCTCGAGGCCGTGAACCCGGTCGTCGAGGGGATGGTGCGGGCCCGGCAGCAGCAGATTGTCGAGGCGAACCCGGACTCGAGCGAGAAGCAGTTGCGCGACCGCGTGCTCCCCATCTTGATCCACGGCGACGCTGCCTTCGCGGGACAGGGCGTCGTAGCGGAGACGCTGAACCTGAGCCAGCTCGAGGGCTACCGGACCGGCGGCACGGTCCACCTGGTCGTGAACAACCAGATCGGGTTCACGACGCTCCCGATGCACTCCCGCTCGTCGGCCTACGCCACGGACATCGCGCGGATGATCCAGGCGCCCATCTTCCACGTCAACGGCGACGA
>NZ_JBARYR010000659.1:0-2269 GCF_049648075.1 Rubrivirga sp.
GATCGCCGTCGGGCGTCATCGCGATGGCGCCGTTGTAGGTCTTGATCCCGCACGCGTAGGCCGTCGCGCTGGCCGCCGAGTCCGTCACGCGGTTGTCGGTCGCGGAGGTCTCGACCGACCCGACCAACAGGCTGTCGAAGGCGAGCGGCGCGCCCTTGGCCTCGGCGCCCATCGTGGCCGAGGCCGGCCCGAACCCGTCGGCGATCATCAGGATCACGTTGCGGGGCCGCTCGACCATCTCGCCCGACGGCTGGACCAGGGCGGGCTCGACCTCGAGGCCGACAGGACGGTCCATCGCGGGCGTCTGGGCCGTCGTGCAGGCCGCGGCGAAGAGGGAGAGACTGAGGAGCAAGGCGAAACGCATCGGGTCGAGGTCGGAGGTAGAGAGAGCGTACGAAGCACGAGGCCCCGCGAGTGAACGTCGGCGTTACGGCGTCCGTCTTCGCCCCGAATCCGAGTCCGCCCTCGAGGACTCGCGGCGGCGCCCCGGTATCCTGGACCGTCCTCGAAGACGCGTCTCCGGAGCGTCGTCCTCGAGGGCGGACCCGAACGGCGGCGCCCGACGAGCGTACCCCGACACCCAATCCCCCTCCCCCAATCCCCAAGAACATGAAGCTCACCGTGGTAGGCGCGGGCAACGTCGGCGCAACGGTCGCCGAGTGCGTCGCGCGAATGGACATCGTCCAGAACATCGCCCTCATCGACATCAACGCCGGCGTCGCCAAGGGCAAGGCCCTCGACCTGATGGAGTCGGCCCCGATCCACGGGTTCGACACCGTCATCGAGGGCGGCGACGACTACGCGATCACGAAGGACTCCGACGTGACCGTCATCACGGCCGGGCTCCCCCGCAAGGACGGCATGACGCGCGACGACCTCCTCAAGGTCAACTCGCAGATCGTGGCCAGCGTGACCAACAAGGTCGCGGAGCACTCGCCGAACACGATCATCATCGTGGTCTCGAACCCGCTCGACGTCATGACCTACGTCGCGTACATGGAGTCGGGCTTCCCGAGCCAGCGCGTGATGGGCATGGCCGGCGTCCTCGATACAGCGCGCTACCGGGCGTTCCTCAAGATGGAGACCGGCGCGTCCATCCGCGACATCAACGCGATGCTCCTGGGCGGCCACGGCGACTCGATGACGCCCCTCCCCCGCTTCACGACCATCGGCAGCCAGCCTGTGACGGACCTAATCGAGGCGTCTCGCCTGGACGAGATCATCGAGCGGACCAAGAAGGGCGGTGGCGAGATCGTCAAGCTGATGGGCACCTCGGCGTGGTATGCGCCGGGCGCCGGTGCGGCCGAGATGGTCGAGGCCATCGTCAAGGACTCGAACCGCGTGCTCCCGGCCGCGGCCTGGGTCACGGGCCAGTATGGGCTCGAGGACATGTTCATCGGCGTCCCGGTGCGGCTCGGCAAGGGCGGCGTCAAGGAGATCGTCGAGCTCGACCTCAACGACAAGGAGCAGTCCGACATGAAGGCGTCGGGCGACCACGTCTTGGATGTCATCGGCGCGTACAAGAACCTTCCCAAGGACGACGCCTAGGCTCGTCCTCGAGGCCGCGGCCTCGTCTGAAGGCACGGGGCGGCTCTCTTCGGAGGGCCGCCCTTTTTCGTCCTCGAGGACGGCGCGGCACGTCGTTTCTTGTCGCACATCGCTCTCTGCCATGCGCATCGTCCTCGCATTTGTCGTCCTCGCCTGTTCAGGGTGCGTCGCGACGTCGGAGCCCGCCGCCGAGGCGGAGCCGCCGCCCGGCCTCGAGGTCAAGGCCTTGACGCCCACCGTGTGGGTCCACACGACCTACCGAGACGTGGACGGGTTCGGACGGGTCCTGTCGAACGGGTTGGTCGTCGCGTCGGGCAGCGACGCGCTGTTGGTGGACGCGGCGTGGGGCGACGACCCCGAGCAGGCGACGACGGCCCTCCTGGCCGAGCTCCGCCTCCTGTGGGGCGCGGGCGTCCGACGGGCCGTCGTCTCGCACCACCACGACGACAGCGTCGGCGGCGTCCCGGCCTTGCGACGCGCCTCCGTCCCGGTCATCTCGACCTCGAGGACGGCCGACTTGATGGCCGCCGACGGCTACGCCCGGCCCGACAACGTCCTCGAGGGCGGCGACGCCTGGACGTTGCGGACTGGCGACCTCGAGGTCGAGGTGTTCGACGCCGGTCCGGGCCACACCGTCGACAACGTGGTCGTCTACGTGCCGAGCGCCGGGATCCTGTACGGCGGCTGCCTCATCCGCCCCGGCGGCTCAACGTCGCTCGGC
>NZ_JBARYR010000660.1:0-10310 GCF_049648075.1 Rubrivirga sp.
ACGGCCGGTTGTTTCTGGCTCGGGTCCGACCTCGAGGCCGGCGTGATCAGCCGTGAGCGTGGCGCTTTCAGACCGCTCGTCCTGAAGCCCCAACGGAAAACGGCCTCCCACGCGAAGTGAGAGGCCGTCGTCGCTGCCCGACATGGAATCGAACCATGAACCTCCAGATCCAGAAACTGGCGCTCTGCCAATTGAGCTATCGGGCAGTGTCCCCGTGAGGAGATCCGCAATCTAGCGGGCCGACGGGGCTGGGATCAACCGCCGGACCCGGCCCTGGGCACCGCGACGCCGCTCTTCGCCCGCTCTTCGCCCGTCGGGACCGCCATCTCCGAGACTCCGGCTCCGGCCTCGAGAGCGGGCGTCGCGTCGATGAGCGCGTCGGCTAACTCGGCCGGGACCTCTCGCCACGCCGCGATATGCTCGACGATGCGCTGCCGCACTCGGTCGCGCAGCGCCGCCACGTCCTCGAGGGTGAGCCCCGTTGTCGGGACCGGCTCCAGGACGTCCAGGCGGACATCGGCGCGGTTGTAGCGCCAGCCATGCTTGGGAATCGCGTCCATGGTTCCGTCGATGGCGAGCGGCAGGACCGGGACGCCGGCCTCGATGGCGAGCCGGAACGCGCCGTCGTAGAACCGCTTGACGCGGCCGTCGCGAGACCGCGTGCCCTCGGCGAAGAACATGACCGACGTGCCGTGCTGGAGCTTCTGCCGCGTCCGCAGCATCACCGACGCCCGGCTGTTGGGGTCCTTCCGGTCCACGGCGATGTCGCCGGCCAGCTTCATCATCCAGCCCATCACCGGCAGGTCGAACAGCTCCTTCTTGCCGACCCACTTCATCTCCCACGGCAACAGCGACACCGTCGGGATGTCCGCGACGGACTGGTGGTTGCTCACGACCACGAACGGGTGCTCGAGCGTCTTCGGGTCGACGCCGCCGATCTCGACGTTCCAGGCCGGGTTGATGCGCGTCGTCCAACTTCCCATCACGCGGAAGGCGCGGCCGGCGTAGAGCTGGGTCGGCGTCCGGTCGAACAGGCGGATGACGGCCAGGACCGGGAGCGCGAACAGGCAGATGGCGGCGACGGCGATCCAGGTCAGGGCCGAGGTGATGGAGTTCATAGGCGGAGCGCGACGGGCTGAGCCGGGAACGCGGAACTGCGCGCGGCGATTCCCCGGCCTATGGACGTCGTCAAGGTCTTCACCGAAGAGCCCATCGGCCTCGAGGCCCTGGTCCCCGACACCGAGCCCGACGCTCGGCAGCGGGACGCGCCGGGGATGTCGCTCGAGGCGTTCTTGTCGAGGCCGCCCGAGCCGTACGCCCGCGCCTACATCGCCGGGACGTTTCTCGGGCCACCGCGCCGCGTCGGCGCGACCGCTCTTGGGGACGTAGACGCCTGGGTCCGACCGCTCCTCGACTGGGCCGCCGCCCGCCCGTGGTCCGTCCTCGAGGACGGAATGGTCCGATCCGTCCTCGAGGACGAGGCGTCCGTCGTTCTCGCGTCCGGGTCCGGGCACGCGCTTGCGATCGGCGCCCTCGAGGGCGCCGATCTGGTCAACGCGGTGAGTGGCGAACCGGAGGTCGGCGCCAGCCAGCGGCGAGACCGACTCCCCGCGTTGCGTCGCGTCCTCGAGGGCGGCGCGTCGGTGCTGTTCCGCGAGCCGGCGTTCGACGGGTGGGACTGGAGCCTCTTTTCGACGGCGCCGCTTCGAGACGATCTGGTCGAGGCGTTCCGCCGCCATCCGTCTGAGGCACGCCGCATCGTGGCGCCGTTTCAGCGAGCGCGGGGCGAGCACACGTTCTACCTCGAGCAGTGGACCCTCGATGACCTGCCCGAGTGGGCCGAAGAGCTGTGACCGCCCTCGAGGACGCCCGCATCGAGGCCGCGATGGCTCGTGCCATCGAAATCGCCCAGAACGGCGCAGGCGCCGTGAGCCCGAACCCGATGGTGGGCGCGGTCGTGCTCGGTCCCGACGGCCAAATCTGGGGCGAGGGCTGGCACGGCCGCTACGGCGGACCGCACGCGGAAGTCTGGGCCGTGAGAGACGCCGAACGCCACGGCCACGCCGACCTCGAGGACGCCACGCTCGTCGTCACGCTCGAGCCGTGCAGCCACTGGGGCAAGACGCCGCCCTGTGCCGATCTGGTGATCGAGCGCAAGATTCCGCGCGTCGTCGTCGCGCACCGAGACCCGTTCCCCGCCGTCGCCGGCCGAGGCATCGAGCGGATGCGGGCCGCCGGCGTCGACGTCACGGTCGGCGTGGGAGAGGCGTCCTCGAGGGCGATGAACGCGGCGTTTCTCACGCACGTCGCGACGGGCCGGCCGCTCGTCACCCTGAAGACGGCCTCGACGCTCGACGGGCAGGTCGCGACCTCGACCGGCGACAGTCAGTGGATCACGTCGCCGCCCTCGAGGGCGATGGTTCACAAGTGGCGCGCCGAGACGGACGCCGTGCTGGTCGGCAGCGGAACCGCGCGCGCCGACGACCCGGCGCTGACCGTCCGCGACGTCGCCCTCGAGGCTGGTCAGACGCAGCCGTTGCGCGTCGTCCTCGATCGGACGGGCTCGCTGTCGCCGTCCCTCACCCTGTTCGACGGCTCGGCCCCAACGCTCTCTGTCGTCGGCCTCGAGGTCGAGCCACCGTACCGCGGGAGACTGATCGAGGCCGGAGGTACCATCCTCGAGGTCGAGACCGTCGACGGGCACCTCGACCTCGGCGCCGTCCTCGATGCGCTGGGAGCGGGCGCCGGGTTGCCGGAAGGCGTCCGGGCGGTCCAATCGGTACTCGTCGAGGCCGGTCCGGGGCTCGCGACAGCTCTCCTGCGCAAGGACCTCGTCGACCGGCTTCGGTGGTTCGTCGCGCCCAAGCTGGTGGGGCGGGGGACGCCGGCCCTCGGCGACCTCGAGGTCGCAAAAATGACCGACGCCCTCGAGGGAGCCGACGTGTCGTGGGAACCCATCGGGCCGGACGTGCTTCTGCGAGCCTCCCTTCGCACCTGACATGTTCACCGGAATCATCGAGGAGGTCGGCACCGTCGAGGCCGTCACGCCGCTCCAGGGCGGCCGCCGCGTCCGCATCGGGTGCTCGTTCGCTGGCGCCCTCGAGGTCGACGAGAGCGTGGCCGTCGACGGCGTGTGCTTGACCGTCGTCGCGCAGGACGACGATGGCTTCGAGGCCACGGCCGTCGAAGAGACGCTGTCCAAGACGTCGCTCGGGCATCGCGCCGAGGGCGACGGGGTCAACCTCGAGCGCGCCTTGGTGCTGGGCTCTCGCCTGGACGGCCACTTGGTCCAGGGCCACGTCGACGCGACAGGCGTCATCGAGGACGTCGAAGAGCTCGCGGACTCGCACCTGGTCACGGTCCGCTATCCCGCCGAGCACGCCGCCTATCTGATCCCTCGAGGCAGCGTCGCCGTCGACGGCATCTCGCTGACGGTCGCTCGGCTCGACGAGACCCCCGGCACCTTTGTGCTCGCCATCATCCCGCACACGTGGGAGAAGACGACCTCCGAGCGGTGGGCCGCTGGGGACACGGTCAACCTGGAGTTTGACCTGCTCGGCAAGTACGTTCTCCGCTCGAGGGCGTAGGCGGACAGGCCGTCACGGGGGAATCCCCGGGGCCGCCGTCTCGTCAGTGGTCGGCTAGTGCGATCCCCCATGTCGGGCCTGTGCGTTCCGGTGCGTTCGCCGTGTCGCACCGGGGACTCCCCCAGGCGGTCCCGGCACGATGGCAGACGATGCTCGTTGGCACGCGGATCGCATGTGGAGTGGGTGCATCTCCACCACACTACCGTGTACCGTCCCTTCAGCCGCGCCGCCCGCCCTTTTGCGATCATTACTCGCCTCGGGGTCCTCTCTGCTGCGCTCGCCGGCGTCGTCCTCTTTTAACGACGCCTGATCGTACCGAGCGAGCGCCCATCGGCTCTCCCTTCCCTTCACTCTGAGCCTGCCCACCCATCTCGCGCTCTGCGCCGGGGCACACGTGCTCACGCTCGGTTCCTCGTCCGCCCCGTCCGGCTTCGCGCCTGGCGGGGCGGACGTGCGTTCGGTCGATTCCACGAACGCTCGGCACGCGTCCTCGAGGTCGCGCGGTAGCTTCGGCGTCCCCACGTGCGCACCGTTTCGCGCACCTAGTCCGCTACGACAGCACGCCGATGCAGCCGATCGCCGACCTCGACGTCCTCACGCCCGTCTCGTCCGCCCCCGACGTCCGGGGAGAGGACCAACCCCGCGTCCTCGATGCCCGCGCCGGCACCAACGGGCGGAGCGTCTTTATCGAGACCTACGGCTGCCAGATGAACGTGGCCGACTCCGAGCTGGTCGCCTCGATCCTGGGCGCCGAGGGCTACGCACTGGCCGAGACCGAGGCCGACGCCGACGTCGTGCTCATCAACACGTGCGCGATCAGGGAGAAGGCTGAGGACCGCGTCCGGGGCCGCCTCACCCACGTCCGGTCCCGGAAAGAGCGCGAGGCGAAGGCCGGCCGCGACATCCAGATCGGGATCCTGGGCTGCATGGCCGAGCGCTTGCGGTCGAAGCTGCTCGAGCAAGAGCGGCTGGTCGACTTGGTCGTCGGGCCGGATGCGTACCGGGACCTGCCGAGGTTGCTGGCCGAGAGCCGCGACACGGGCCAGGCCGCGGTCAACGTCCAGCTTTCCCGCGAGGAGACCTACGCGGATCTCGCGCCGGTCCGCTACGACACGAACGGCGTCACGGCCTTCGTCTCGATCATGCGCGGCTGCGACAACATGTGCGCCTTTTGCGTGGTCCCGTTCACGCGAGGCCGCGAGCGGAGCCGCCCGGTGACGAGCATTCTGTCCGAGGTCGGGCAACTCGTAGACGCCGGCTACAAGGAGGTGACGGTCCTGGGCCAGAACGTCAACTCGTACCGCGTCGATCATGGCGGGACGGCGGTCGACTTTGCCGAGCTGCTCTACCGGATCTCGCTGTTGAGCCCGGAGCTCCGCATCCGCTACTCTACGAGCCACCCCAAGGACTGCTCCGACGACCTGCTCCACGTCCACGCCGAGCGCCCGACGGTCTGCGACTTTATCCACCTGCCCGTCCAGCACGGCAACTCGGACGTGCTCCGGCGGATGCGGCGGACGTACACGCGGGAGCACTACCTCGAGTTGGTCGACCGGGCGCGGGCCATCGTGCCTGGCATCGCGTTCTCGACCGACTTGATCGCCGGCTTCTGCGGCGAGACCGACGCGGAGCACGCGGACACGATCTCCCTGATGGAGCACGTCCGCTACGACCACGCGTTCACGTTCGCCTACTCCGAGCGGCCCGACACGTACGCCGCCCGCAAGTACTCCGACGACGTGCCAGAGAAGGTCAAGAAAGCCCGTCTCGCTGAGATCGTCGCACTCCAGCGCCAGCACTCCCTGGCGAGCACGCAGGCCTTGGTCGGCGGCCTCGAGGTCGTCTTGGTCGAGGGCACGTCCAAGCGGAGCGACGAGCAGCTTCGAGGGCGGACCGACACGAACCACATGGTCGTCTTCGACCGCGCGTTCGACCTCGAGGCCGGCGACTACGCCGCGGTCCAGATCCACGATTGCACGAGCGCGACCCTCCTCGGCTCCGCTGTCCGGGCGACTACGCTGGAGGCTGAGACCGTTGGTCTGGCGGCCCTCGAGGTCGCGTAAGCCTGTGTCCTGCCCTCGAGGGCGAGTCGCTACGGACCCTCTGCGCCGTCCTCGAGGTCGGCGCGGCGCTCCGCGGTGGGCGTAGCGAGCCACTCGCCGTCGAGCCAGGCTAGGCGCTCGGTCAGCCAATCCTTGAGGTAGCCGACCTCGGCCACGTACGAACCGCCCACGAACGCGTTAGGCCAGACGTCCTCGTCAAGGATCGGCCAGCGCTCGAAGTTGCGGGCCTGCGCGTCCTCGAGCTCGGCCGCCGTCGCGTCGATCCAGGCGAGAAGCGAGTCGGTCGCGAACGGTCCGCGTCGGAGCTCCGTCCACCGGTCGCGGGCGCGTGTTTGGAACGTGTCGCTCTCGACCAACCTCGAGAACCACGACGGGATCGGGTACGTGTCGCTCGTGTAGGGCGTCGCGTACTGAAACCCGTCCGTCCCCGCCGCGCCACCGTAGTCCGCGTTGCCGAACGCGAGGTTGTAGTCCCATAGCGGCCCCGCGTGGAGCGGTGCCCCGGCCGCAGGTCGGTGGACGTACGTGCTGATCCGGTACGCGTCGATGTTTTTCGCGACCTCGCTGACAATCACGTAGTCCACGAACGAGTCGAGGTCGAGGTACGTCCCGATCGCGTCCTCGAGGTCGCCGACCGTCGCCTCTTCCATCGCATCGAACGTGACCTCGATCTCATCGCGCTGTGCCCCGGTCAACTCGTCGGCCTCGGGGTCGTGGAACTGGTAGCGGACAAACTGGCCGGTGGCGGGGTCTCGCGATGGCCACGTCTCGCCGCCTCCGGTCCGCTTGTCGAGCTTCGCGATGTAGCCGCCGGCCAGGCTGTCGGTGTCGGCCAGATCCACGCGGTCGCCGTCGTCCTTGATGGACTCGAGCAAGACGTACACGCCCTGGTAGTCGCCATCGAGGACGACCTCGAGGAACCGGAAGCGGCTCGCGTAGCGGTCGGTCAGGTGTCCCAGGTGGAACGCGAGCGCGTTGCGCATGAGCGACTTGTCGCTGTAGGGTGCGTGGAGCACCCAGTCGTTGTCGGTCGGTAGGCCCAGCAGCGAGACGTCACGGTTGCTCCCGTCCTCGTTCCGCGTCTCGACGGCGTACTGCTTCTTCGGGAACCGGCTCGAGGACGACCCCCGCTGCTCGATCCCAATCCACCCGTCATAGGCCGCGACCTCGAGGACGCTTTGCACGCCGCCCTCAAGGACACGCAGTCGCGCCATGATCTTGGGCTCGTCCGGGATGGACCCGTCCTCCGTCCTGATCTCAAACACGGAACGGGTAGACGTCTCGCTCTGAGCGCGAGCGGTCGCCAGCGAGCATGCGACGAGGACGATAGCAGCACGAAGAAAGGGAGCCATGGCGCGCTAGGGAGAGGTAGGTTAGACGTCCTCGACGCCAAAACGGTCCACGCTCGAGGTCGGCCCGGTGCGGGTCAGGCCAGGTCGATCGCGGCCCGCAAGCGCTTGGCCTCCTCCGCGTCGACGCGCGAGTCGCCCGTCCTCGAGGCCGCGCTGTGGATCTTGGTGGCGCCGGTCCGACGGACGATCTCGGCGACGTTGGTGCTGCGGACGCCGCCTCTGGGCATGATGGTCACGCTCCCGGCCTGGCCCACCAGCGCCGCGAGCCGCTCGGCGCCCTCGAGGGCGGGTCCCGGTCCTCCGCCGGTCTAGATCCGCCGGGCTCCAGCGTCGCGCGCGACCTCGAGGGCGGGGGCGAGATCGAGGTCGAACGCGGCGACCTCGAGGACGATGCGACGAGTGGGCACGGGGCTCGGATGGCGAGCAAAAGTACCGGCCGGACTCCGGCCTCGAGAGGAGATCCGGGCCGCGATGTCCGGCTCATCACGCGCAAGGCAGACTCGTGGCCCGACGCCCGGCCCGGGACGGCTATTTTGGCGGGCTCTCTCGTGTAGCGCAGATGGACCGGAAGGCCCTTCAAGAACGGTTCGGCATCCTAGGTGACAGCCCCGCCCTGCGGCAGGTCTTGGAGCGGATCCGTCAGGTCGCCCCGCCGGATGTGACGGTCTTGCTCGAGGGCGAGAGCGGGGTGGGCAAGGAACTGGTGGCGTCGGCGATTCACGGGCTGTCGAAGCGCCGCCACAAGCGGCTGGTCGTCGTCAACTGCGGCGCGATCCCGGAAGGTCTGATCGAAAGCGAGCTGTTCGGTGCTGAGAAAGGGGCCTACACAGGCGCCGTCGATCGTCGGACGGGGTTCTTCGAGGAAGCGGACGGGGGGACCCTCTTTCTCGACGAGATCGGCGAGATGCCGTTGCAGGCGCAAGTCCGCCTGCTCCGCGTCCTCGAGACCGGCCAGTTCACGCGCGTCGGCGGCACCTCGGCCTTGACGACGGACGCTCGCGTGGTGGCGGCGACGAACAAGGACCTGGGCGCCGAGGTCCGCTCGGGGCAGTTTCGAGAAGACCTCTACTACCGCCTGAGCACCGTCGTCCTGCGGATCCCGCCGCTGCGCGAACGGCGGGAGGACATCGTGCCGCTGTTCGAGGCCTTTGTGCAGCGGTTCTCGCGCCAGTACGAGGCGCCGTTCTTGCGCGTCTCCCCAGACGGAGGAGCCCTCCTCCAGCGGTACGCCTGGCCGGGCAACGTCCGAGAGCTCCGCAACGTCGCCGAGCAGGCCGTCGTGATGGTGCGCCAGAGCCCGCTCACGGCCGACCACCTGCGCCCACTCCTGCGCGGCGTCTCGGCGGGCGCGGGGCTGACCTTGGCCACGAAACCGGCCGGGGCCACCGACGAACTCCGAGAGCGCGAGCTGCTCTACCGCGCCCTCTTGGAGATCCGCGCCGAGATCCGATCCCTCCGCGCTTCCGTCATTTCTCGGAGCGGTGACGTACCCGACCTCGAACCGTCAGGTCGGCGGAGCCAGGCCACCGACGGAGCCCTGGTCCACGTCCCGAGCGACCCGTTCGGTCTGCCCGTCTCGTCGGACCTGTCCCCGTTCTCGGACCTGACCGACAGTCACGAGGTCGCGTACGAGCCGCCGTCCTCAACGTCGTACGACAGCGACGCCGCCGACACGATGTTCGAGATCGAGGACGTGGGCGTCCGGCTCCCGGAGTCGTTCGAGGAGGCCCTCGCCGAGGGGCTCCCGCTTCCGACGATGGAGCAGGCCGAAGTCGCGCTGATCACCGAAGCCCTGCGCCGGTTCGACGGCAACCGCCGGCAGTCGGCCGAAGCGCTGGGGATCTCGGAGCGGACGCTGTACCGCAAGATCAAAGACCTCGATGAGTAGCGGTCGAGACGAGGCCACAAACCCGATCGCCGAGCCCCTGGCGCTGGGGCGAGACGAAAGGCGGAGGAGGCGAGACGCGTCCTCGATGGGGACGCGCCTCGTGGGCTCGTCTCGCGCACCGCTCTCCCGCCGTTCTATGCCGCCCTCGTCCTCGATGTCGCGTCCTCGAGGACGGCCGCCCGCGACGTGGGCGGCGCTCGCCTTTCTGCCGCTCGTCCTCGCGGCGTGCGGCGTGTACACGTTCTCCGGCGCGACCATCCCCGACCGGCTCCAGACCGTCGCGATCCCGCTCGCCGAGGACCGCTCGACCGGCGGACCGCCCGGCCTGGACCAGCTCCTGACCGACGCCCTGGTCGAGCGCTTCGCCGACCGCTCCCGCCTCGACCTCGAGCCCGACGAGGCCGACGCGGACGCCGTCGTCCAGGCGACGATCGAGCGGTTCACGGTCGCCCCGGCGGCGGTGACGAGCGAGGCCAACGCCGCCGCCCTCAACCGCGTCACCCTCGGTGTTCGCGTCGTGGTTCTGGATCGCGTCGAGGACGGGGAGCTTCTCTCGAGGTCGTTTTCGGCGAGCGAGGACTTTCCACCGTCCGCCGGGTTGCAGGGCGAAGCGGACGCCGCGGCAGCCGCCCTCGAGCAGATCGCCCGCGACGCGTTCACGGCCGCGACCTCGGACTGGTGACGCTCGTCGCCCTCGAGGTCGCCGCGTGGGCCGCGGTCGGCATCTACGGCCTGGCCGTGGTGGTGCTGACGGGCCTGGGGCTGCACGCGTTCACCTTGGCCATGACACGGGTGCTCTTGCCCCGTCGGCCGCTCGACCGCGTCGCCCTCGAGGATGGTGCTCCGTCGGTGGTCGTTCAGTTGCCGGTGTACGACGAGCCGGCCGCCCTGGTCGCCCGAGCCCTCGATGCGGCCCTCGCCCTCGAGTACCCCGGGCCGGTCGAGATCCAACTCCTCGACGACTCGCCGCCGGCCGCCCAGCGCGCCAACGCCATCCTGTGCGCCGAGCGCCAGGGCTCGCGCCGAGTTCGGCACCTGCCACGGAACGACCGCGCCGGGTTCAAGGCCGGTGCCCTCGCCTTTGGTCTCGAGGCTAGTGACGCCGACCTGGCCGCCGTGTTCGACGTCGATTTTCGGCCACCGCCGGACACCTTGACGCGTCTGATCAGCGCCCTCGAGGCCGACCCGTCGCTCGCGTTCGTGCAAGCTCGGTGGACGCATCCCGACGCGCCCGACACCTGGCTGGCTCGCGCCCAAGCCGCCGTCTTGGACGTCCACTTCGCGGACGAGCAGACGGGCCGAGACCGCGCCGGCCTGCCGATCCTGTTCAACGGGACGGCCGGCGTGTGGCGCCGCGCCGCCATCGAGGACGCGGGCGGCTGGTCGGCGGACACGCTGGCCGAAGACCTCGACCTGACAG
>NZ_JBARYR010000661.1:0-5488 GCF_049648075.1 Rubrivirga sp.
GACCGGCGCCGAGCGCCTCGCGAACGGCCCACGGCTGGCACGCCTGAACATCCGCCGGAGCGCCCGGCTCGTTGTCGACGCGCGCCCGACACGCCACAGCGCCGTCGTCGCGAGCGCGCGCGCTCTCGACGCGGTCCCCGATCCCCACGGCGCCGCGAGCCACCGAATACGCGACGCCGTCCCGCTCAATGCGGTCGAACGCAGGGGACACCAGCCGGCCGTCATCGAGGACGAGACCGACGGGGCCGCCCGCACTCATGTCGAAGTAGCCGCCGTTGAGAACGACGCACGCGCCCGTCCGCTCGGCAAACGTGCTCGGCCCTTCGCGCCCGCTCGAATCCGCCGCGACCTCGACCTCGAGGGCGACCTCGGGACCGAGCCGGACGGCCCACGCCCGCAGCGTGTCCGACGCTGACACACCGGCCCAGACCTGGATCGAGGGCGGAAGCCTGGCCTCGAGGGAGTCGACCGGTGCCCATTCCATGCCTAGCGCCGGCGCTACCGACCTCGAGGACGAGCACGCGGTTAGAGCTAGCGCGCACGACATGCCGAGCCACGCAGCGGAGCGCATCTAGTACGTGCGGAGGTAGCTCAGCGCCTCGGCGTCGAACGCGGGCGAGGCGACCTCGAAGTCGTCGAAAAAGGCGGACGGGTCGCAGGTGTTGCCCTCGACCAGCATCTCGAACTGGGCCGGGGAGATGGGCAGGAGCCCTGCCTTCCCCAGCGTGTTGACGCCGATGCGTGCGATCGCGACCGGCACCGGAGCCGTCGGCTTGGGGCGGATGCCGCCGCCGCGGGCGATCCGTCGCAGGACCTCGCGGTAGGTGATCCGCTCGTGGCCGGCGACGCAGTACGAGACGCCGTTCGAGGCCTCGCGCGTTACCGCCTCCGCCATCGCCGACGCGCACGCCTGGACGTGGACCGGCTGGAGCTCGTACGTGCCGTCGCCAAAGACGGGCAGGACCGGGAACGGGTTGACGAGCGTCTCCCACAGCCGCTTGGCAAACTCGGGATGGGTCGGACCCGGATCGCCGAAGAGCGTCGACGGACGGAAGACGACGGTATGGGTGAACCCGGCGGCCTGGACCGCCTGCTCGGCGCGCCACTTGGTCGTCTGGTACTCGCTCACGCCATCGGCACGGGCGCCGTTGGCGCTCATGTGGACGAACCGCGTGACGCCCGCCGCCCTCGAGGCCTCGACGACGTTGACCGTCCCGTCGACGTGGACGCGCTCGAAGGTGACGCCCTTCCCCGGCGACTCGTCGATGATCCCGACCAGGTGGACGACCGCGTCGATGTCGCGGAAGGCGTTCGTCAGGCTCTCAGGCTTCGTCACGTCACCCCGCACGACCTCGACGCCGTCTCGGATGGCGAGTTGCTCGTCGAAAGTGCGGGCCAAGGCGCGGACGGCGTGGCCGCGCTGGAGCAACTCGTCGAGGACGTAGGAGCCGACGTAGCCGGTGGCGCCAGTGAGGAGAACAGTCATGGACAGGTCGAGGAGCGATGGGACGGTTGGACCGCCAGCCGCGGCGGGGGTTCGCGCAACTCCCGGGAGACAGCCCCGTAACTTTCACTCATCGCTGAAACCTCTCTCCCGTGTCTCCCGCCCGGCTCCGCCTCGCCGCCCGTTGCTCGCTCGCTCTCGTCTGGCTCGGAGAAGGTCTCGGGCTCAAAATCTGGCTCCGCGACGCGTACGAGTTGTCCATCGTCGAGGCCTCGGGATTGTGGGTCGGGTCCCCGGAGGCGACGCTGGTCGCGATCGGCGTCCTCGAGGTCGCGGCGGGCCTCGTTCTGCTGAGCGGCTACCGCGAGCGGCTGGCCGTCGCCGTCACGACGGTCGGGATGGCGGCGATCACGGCGGGCGTCGTCTGGACCGACCCGTCCGTTCTGCTCGCGCCGCTGACGGGCGTGCTCAAGAACAGCGCGCTCGCCGTTTGCGCCCTGGTCGTGTGGTCGGTCCCCGACCTCGAGGCCGTCCCCTCGACGCCCGTTTCCCCAACGCCCGCCCTCTCATGACCCGCACCGCTCTCCTCTCCGCCCTCGAGGACCACCGCCGCGAGTTCACGGCACGCTTTGACGCGTTGCCCACGGAGATCGTCCACGCCCGCCCGTCTCCGAAGGCGTGGTCGCTGGCCCAGATCGCAGACCACATCGTGCGCATCGACGCGGAGCTCATGCTCGAAGGGCCTCCAGCTTCGAGGGCGGCCCGTGCCACGTCGGGCGTCCGAGGCCTGGTGCTGAACGTCGGGCTGAGCCTGCCCATTCGGATTCCGACGCCGCCGGGCGTTCCCAGCATTCAGCCGTCGGCCGACGCGGATTGGGCCGACGTCCGGGAGCGATGGGCGGCGGTCCGAGCGCCGTGGATGCGGACCACGCCCGACCTCGAGGCCGTCGCCTTCCCGCACCCCTACTTCGGGCCGCTCGTCTGGGCCGACGCGCTCGCGTTCCTGCTGGCGCACCACCGGCACCACAACGCCCAGATCCGGCGCACGCTGGACGGCGTGAGGTCGAGTTCGACCTCGAGGCCGGACGGAGTATGAATGGAGGCACGGCCTCGAGGACGGCAGACGCCGGAGCCCGCTGCCGCGCCCTCGAGGTCAGCTGGCGGACACGGCACGCCGTGTCCCGACGTATGATCAGACCGAGTCGCCCGTAGGGGCACGGCGCGCCGTGCCCGAGTCACATTCGACCTCGAGGTCGCGTCACGCGCCGTCAGGGTCTGAGCCGCCTCCGCCGTCCTCGAGGACGAGACCTGCTAGCCCGTTCACTTCCGCCCTCACCTCGTGCCCGGCTACGACCCTGCCCGTCTCGCTTGCGACCTGAAGCTCGAGGCCCGCCGCGTCGGGTTCGACGGGGTCGGGATCGCCAAGGCCGAGCGGCTCGACCTCGAGGCCCGGCGGCTCGAGGCGTGGCTCGAGGACGGCCGCCACGGCGGGTCCGACGGGGCGATGACGTGGATGGAGCGCAACTTCGAAAAACGCATCGACCCGCGCGAGCTGGTGCCGGGGGCCGAGAGCGTCGTGTCTGTCTTCCTGAGCTACTTCCAACCCGGACGCCAGCCCGGCGGCGGCATCGAAGACGCGGCCAAGATCAGCCGCTACGCCTGGGGCGACGACTACCACGACGTGCTCAAGGAGAAGCTGTTCGAGCTGTTCGACTGGCTCGACCGGCGCACGGGCGGGGCCGGCGGGCGGGCGTTCGTGGACTCGGCGCCGGTCTTGGACAAGGCGTGGGCGCAGCGGGCCGGGCTCGGCTGGCAGGGCAAGAACACGAATCTTCTCACAACGACGCACGGCTCGTTCATCTTCCTGGGCGAGTTGATCGTCGACGTCCCCCTCCAAGCCGACGCGCCGTTCCAGGCCGACCACTGCGGAAGCTGCACGCGCTGCCTCGACGCCTGCCCGACGGGCGCCCTCGATGCGCCGTACCAGATCGACGGGACGAAGTGCATCTCGTACTGGACCATCGAGCACCGCGGGCCGGACCTGCCGGAGATCGCGGCCGAGTTCGGCGCGTGGGCCTTCGGCTGCGACATCTGCCAGGACGTGTGCCCCTGGACCAAGTTTTCCCAGCCGACGCGCGACGTGCGCTTCCTGCCACGTCCCGGAATGGAGGACACGCCGGCGCGAGAGTGGGCCGAGATCGACCTCGAGGCGTTCCGCGAGCGGTTCCGCAAGAGCCCGGTCAAGCGCGTGAAGCACGCCGGGTTCGTACGGAACGCGGAGAACGCGACAGCGAACCTCGAATGAGTAATGAGACCAACGACTACGCACTCGCCGGGTCGGCGACCTCGAGGACGGACAGAGCACGTTTGGTATCGGTGGCGGTCTTCGAGCGTCGGAGCGTCGCACGTTCTGGATCCCCACCTCCGCGGGGATGACGCTGAGAGGAGTGCGGATTGGCAAGCGACCTTCGCAGATCTGTCCTACCCCACAGGCAGCGTCAGCCGGAACGTCGAGCCTTGGCCCTTGACGCTTTCGACCTCGAGGTCGCCGCCCATCTGCCGGGCGAGCCGGAGCGCGATGGCCAGGCCCAAGCCGGTTCCGCCGTACTCGCGGTTGACGCGCGAGTCCTCCTGGACGAACGGTTCGAAGACGGCCTCGAGGGCGTCGTCCGCGATCCCGACGCCGGTGTCGGCGACCTCGAGGACGGCCCGAGCGGTCGAGCCCTCGTCCTCGAGAGCCGAAAGGCCGGCGGAGCCAATGGACAGCGCGACCTCGATGCGGCCGGATGGTGTGAACCGGACGGCGTTGGAGACGAGTTGATCGACGACTTGATCGACGCGAACGGGATCGGCCTTGACCGAGACAGGGTCGGCGGGGAGCACGACCTCGAGGTCGGCCGTCGCGGCGTCTTTGTGGCGGGCAGCGACGGCCGATACGATCGCTCCCAGGTCGACGGGCTGCGTCACCAGGTCGATGGCGCCGGTCTCGAGGCGTGACAGGTCTAGCAAGTCGGTGACCAAGCGAAGCGCGCGGTCGGACGCGTCGCGGATGGTGCCGGCGAACTCTGGGATCTCGGGCGGAGCGTCCTCGAGGGCGGAGGTCTCCTCGACCAGGATGTCGGCGAAGCCGCGGATGGCGCCGAGCGGCGTGCGGAGTTCGTGGCTCATCATGCGGAGGAACGCCATCCGGGTCTGGGCGGCCCGCTCCGCGACGCGGCGGGCGAGGTCGAGTTGGGCCTCGGCCTCTTTCTGAGCGGTGACGTCGGAGAGCAGGCCTCCGGCGACCGGCCGGCCGGCGGCGTCGACGCTGGGCGTCGCGCGCTCGCTGAGCCACACGACCTCGCCGTCGACCCAGACGCGGACCTCGATGCGGGAGGCCTCGCCGGCTTGCAGGCGCTCGTCGTGCGCGCGGAAGGCGACGGCGTCCTCGTCGGCGATCAGCTCGGTCCAGTCGGCGTCGCCGGCGAGCAAGGCGTCGAGGTCGAGGCCGGTCAGCGCCTCGATCTGGGGCGACACGAAGGCGTAGCTCCGCCGTCCGTGCTCGTCGTGGCCGACCGTAAACAGGGCGTCATCGAGGTCGTCGACGGTCCGCTGGAACCGCGACTCGGCCTCGGACCACGCCCACAGGATTCCGAACAGCGTCCCGAGGCGGCCGGCGGCGCCTCGCTCCGCGGCAGTCCACGTCGTGTCTCGGCCGAGGACGAACGCGCCCGGTACCGACCCCTCGAGCGGGACGACGAGCGCGGTCGCGCGCGCCAGCTTCGAGACCAACGGTCCGACCTCGAGGACGGCCGGCGCAGACTCCAAGAGCGCCCTCTCGTCGCGGGCGTCGACCTCGAGGAGCGCGCTCGGTTGGGATGGCGGCCACGAGGCGCACCGGACAAAGGCATCGCTCAGCCCCTCGCCGACGAGCGCGACGCCGACCTCGGCCTCGAGGGCGACGGCGAGCCGGTCGAGTCCGCCCTCGAGGAGCGCGAGCGCGTTGGGCTGCGCCAAGGCGTCGTTGCGCAACGCGGCCTCGGCAGCACGGACGCGGGATTCGAG
>NZ_JBARYR010000662.1:0-2997 GCF_049648075.1 Rubrivirga sp.
CACCACGCCGACGGTCCAGCTCGCCGGCACGGCGCAGGACGTGGACCTGGGCGTGCTGCTGCCGGGCTCGGGACGGACGGACGAGTTCGCGGGCGAGTTCGCGCTGATCGGGCGCGGATCGTCCCTCGACACCTTCGAGGGCGAGGTGGCGCTCGACCTGACGCGGGCCGAGATCGGACTGCCGAACCACCGCCTGCGCCTGGCCTCGACCCAGATCGACGCCGACGTCTTCCAGGGCACCATCGGCTTCGACGCCGACGTAGCCCTCGCCGACGGGCAAGGCCGCGCCCAGGGGACGGGCACGCTCGAGCTCGGCCAGCCGCTCCGCTACGCCGTCGAGGACGGACAGGCGACGAACCTTAACCTGGCCGCGATCACGGGCAACCCGAGTCAGGACAGCGATCTCACGGGCTCCTTCACGTTGTCCGGCGAGGGCGCCAACATCCGCCAAGCGCCCATCGACCTGACGGCCGATCTCGGTCCGTCCCGCTACGGCGCGTTCGACCTGGCCGGCGGCGTCCTCGAGGTCGAGCTGCGTGAGGGGACGGCCAACATCGACGCGAACCTGGACTTCGGAGCGGGCGGGCAGCTGACGGCCGTCGGCACGGCCGAGCCGTTCGTGCAGCCGCTGGCGTACGACCTGTCGGGGACGATGCAGAACCTGGACCTGGCCGTCGTCCAGAAGAACCCGGACCGGGCCAGCGACCTGACGGGCACCTACACGGCGAGTGGCGCCGGACTCGACCCGGCCACCCTCGCCCTCGACGCGTCGGTCCAGATCACCGAACCGTCGTCGTACGGCGCGCGCCTGATCGACAGCGCCGACCTCGACGTCACGCTCGACCAAGGCTTCCTGACCGTCGACGGCGTCGCGGCGACGCCCGAGGGCGAGTTCGACCTGGCCCTGTCCGGGTCGCCATTCGGCCCAGGCGGGCCGGCGTTCGCGTTCGAGCAGACGTGCTTCCGCGGCCTGGACGCGAGCGACTTTGCCGAGGCCGCTCCTCGGACGCGTCTCAACGGTTGCTTCAGCGGCTCGCTCAGCGGGCTCGCGGACCTGCCCACCGCCGACGCAGACGGCATCGTTACGCTCCAGCCCTCCATCATCGGCGACGCCGAGATCGACGACGGGCGCCTGGTCTTCGCCCTCGAGGACGGCGCGCTGGCCGGCACGCTCGACCTCGAGGTCCTGTCTCCGAGGGCCGACGCGGGCGTCGAGGCCGGCGGCCGGATCGTGGCCGCGTTTGAGGGACGCCCCTTCCAAGACGAGATCAGCTACGCCGTCCGAGGACGAACGGAAGGCTTGGACGCCGCGGCGTTGCTGGACCTGCCGCCCGAGCAGCCGCTCCGCTTTACGACCACGTTCGACCTCAGCGGGCGAGGCACGGACCCCGAAACGCTCGTCCTCGAGGGCTCGCTCGAGACCACGTCCTCGACGGTTGGCCCGGTCGCACTCGAGGCGCTCACGGCCGAGTTCGCGATGGCCGACGGCGTCGTCCGCGTCGACACGCTGGCTCTCGAGAGCGACCTGTTGGTCGCACGCGGCGGCGGCACGTTAGCGCTGTTCAACGACACCGCCGCGTCGAGCTTCACCCTCGAGGGCGGGATCGAAAGTCTCGCCCCGTTCGCAGCCCAGACCGAGCGGACCTTGGGCCTCGAGCGAGGCACGTTCGCGCTCCAGGCCAGCGCCCGGCCCGGCGACCCGCTGCGGATCCTGGGCACCGCCGAGGCCCGCCAGGTCGTCGTCGATGACTATGCCGTGACCGGGCTCGACGCGTCGATGAACGTGACGTGGGACCGCGCCGACGCCGACTCGCTCGGCCTCGAGGCGTTCCAGGGCCAGGTCCGCACTTCGTTCGCCGTCCTGTCCGGCCCGACGTTCCGCGTCCAGGAGGGCCAGGCGACGCTGCAAGCCGAGGACGGCGACGTCGTCGTCGACGGGTCAGTCCTGGTGGACGACCGACGCGACCTCGACGTGTTCGCCCGCGTCGACCTCGAGACGAACGGGATCACGCTCGAGCGCGGTCGGTTCCGGCTCGACGACACGACGTGGCAGCTGTTGCAGCCGGCCGGGATCGCGTTCGACGGCACTCAGATCGACATCCGCGGCCTGCTCGCCGCGTCGGCGTCGGGCGGCCAGCAGGTCGCGGCAGACGGGACCATCGACCTCGAGGGCGAGCAGAACCTGATCGTCACCGTCGAGGGCCTGGCCATCGGCGCGCTGACCGACTTCGTCAACCTGGACGCCCTAGGCGGCGACCTGTCCGCCACGATCGTGCTCAGCGGACCGGCAGCGGCTCCCGTCCTCGAAGGCGACATGCGGCTCGACGAGTTGACCTCGAACGGGCGCGTCGTCGGCGCCCTCCAAGCCGACGTCGACTACGCCGATGGGACCCTGGCGCTCGACACCCGGCTGACGCACGTCGAGGGCGAGGACTTGACGGTCGTCGGCACGATCCCGGTTCAGTTCGCGCTCGCGGACTCCGGCGTCCAGACCGAGGAGTCCGGCGACCGCAACGCCGTCGTCTCGCTCCGCGCCCGCTCCGACGCGTTCCCCATCGCGTGGGCGCAGCCGTTCCTGGCCGAGCGCGGCTACACGGACATCGGTGGCACGTTGCGCCTGGACCTGACCATCGAGGGCACGCAGGGCACGCCGCGCCTGGACGGCGTCGCGACGCTGAGCGACGGCCGCTTGGGCGTCGTCGCGACCGGCCGCACCTACCAACCCGTCGAGGCCGACTTGACGTTCCAGAACGACCGGATCGTCCTCGATGACGTCCGCGTCCTCGAGGGCGGGCGCGTGGCCCTCGACGTGGGCGGCTCGATCACGCTGCGCGAGCTGTCCGTCGGCGAGCTCGACCTGACGATCACGCCGTCCAACTTCGTCGCGATGGACACCCGGACCTACGACGGGCTGACGCTCGACCGCGGGAGCCAGCCGTTGCGGCTGACCGGCACCCTCGACCGGCCCGTGCTGCGCGGCTCCGTCGTGCTGGCCCA
>NZ_JBARYR010000663.1:0-5492 GCF_049648075.1 Rubrivirga sp.
GAGGGCGCCCGCGAAGGCGGCCTCACGCTCTAAGCACCCCAATCCTATGGCACAGCAGCAAAACCGAGGTGGTCGCGGAGGCCGTGGTCGTCGCAACGACGGGCGCGACAACGAGGCGAACCGATCCAACCTGATCGAGCGTTTGGTTTCGATCAACCGCGTCGCAAAAGTCGTCAAGGGCGGCCGTCGCTTCTCTTTCAACGCCGTCGTCGTCGTCGGTGACGGAAACGGCAAGGTGGGGCAGGGTCTCGGCAAGGCCAACGAGGTCGCAGACGCGATCTCGAAGGGGACCGAGGACGCCAAGAAGAACTTGATCGCGGTGCCTGTCACCGGGACGGGCTCGATCCCCCACGCCGTCCGCGGCGTCCACGACGCGGGCACGGTTCTCCTAAAGCCGGCGAGCGACGGTACGGGCGTGATCGCCGGTGGCGGCGTCCGCGCCGTCCTCGAGTGCGCCGGCATCCGCAACGTGCTTTCGAAGAGCCAGGGCTCGTCGAACCCGCACAACCAGGTCTCGGCCACGATGGAGGCTCTCGGTCAGCTCCAAGACGCTGGTCAGGTCGCCGCTCGCCGCGGGATCACCATCAAGCAGGTCTTCGAGGGATAGAGCGACCTCGAGGCTGATGATCGGCCTCGACGCTCCCCTGAACCCCGACTATTCCAATGGCAACGATCAAGATCACCCAGACGAAGAGCACGATCCGTCGCGCCGGCGACCAGAAGAGGACCATCGAGGCCCTCGGACTGGGACGCATCGGCCGGACGGTCGAGCACGAGGCGACGCCCCAGATTCGAGGCATGGTCTCGAAGGTGCAGCACCTCGTCAGCGTCGAGGAGGCGTAGCCCGAGGCTCGTCCTCGAGGCCGACGCGCTTCACCGAAAACCGAATCGAGGCCGGTCCGCGACGACGCGTGACCGGCCTATCTTTTCAGGCGTCCCCGGACGTCCCGTCGCTCGACCTCGAGGACGGATCTGCGAGTCGGACGCGCCTTGGGCCGCCGGCGTTACTAGCCACACCAAAATGGATCTCAGCAACCTGAAGCCCGCCAAGGGCTCGACGAAGAAGCGCAAGCGGATTGGCCGCGGCGAGGGCTCCGGCCACGGCGACACCGCCACTAAGGGACACAACGGTCAGAAGAGCCGCTCCGGCGCTTCGATCCCGGTCTGGTTCGAGGGCGGTCAGATGCCGCTCCAGCGCCGCGTCCCGAAGTACGGCTTCAAGAACCGCAACCGCGTCGCCTACGACCCGATCAACCTGTCGCGTCTCGCGGCGCTCGTCGAGGACGGACGCATCGAGGACGGCGGCACGATCTCGCCCGAGGCGCTGAAGTCACTCGGCATCGGCGGCAAGAACGGCCGGTACAAGATCCTGGGCGACGGCGAGTTCAACGTCAAGCTCGACGTTCACGCTCACGCGTTCTCGGCCTCGGCCAAGAAGAAGATCGAAGCGGCCGGCGGCAGCGCCACCGTCGTCGACTAGCCCACCGCCGGGGCGGACCGACCTCGAGGTCGGACTCTGTCTCGGACACCCCACGCATTCATGGCTTCGGTCGTCGATTCCTTTCGCAACATCTGGAAGATCCACGAGCTTCGGCAGCGGATCATCTTTACGCTGGGCATCCTGGTCGTGTATCGGCTCGGGTCCTACGTGACGCTTCCGGGTGTCGACGCGATTGCTCTCCAGCAGCTCGCTGACACCAGCGGCAATCAGGGAGGCTTGTTTGGCCTCTTCAACCTGTTCGTCGGTGGCGCCTTCTTCCGAGCGGGCGTGTTCGCGTTGGGCATCATGCCCTACATCACGGCGAGCATCATTATTCAGCTCCTCGGGGCCGTTTGGGCGCCGATTCAGAAGCTGCAGCGTGAGGGCGAGGACGGACGCCGCAAAATCACGCAGTGGACGCGGTATGGAACGGTCGGTATCACCGCTCTCCAGTCGATCGGTTACGCGATCAATCTGCAGGCGACGTCCGGGCAAGCGATCGTCGTTCCAGCCTGGGCGTTCACGCTCATCTGTGTGATCTGTCTGACGGCCGGTACCGTCTTCGTGATGTGGCTCGGTGAACGGATTACAGAGAAGGGGATCGGCAACGGCATCTCGCTGATCATCATGATCGGCATCATCGCCTTCCTGCCGCAGTCCCTCCTTAACGAGCTGCCGCAGATCGGCGGGATCGGACGGGCCGATACGAACATCTTCATCTTCCTGATTGAGATCGGGGCGCTCTTCTTGGTGACCGCCGGCGTCGTCTTTGTGACGCAAGGCACGCGGCGAATCCCGGTCCAGTACGCCAAGCGCGTGATCGGGCGGAAGCAGTTCGGTGGAACGACCCAGTACCTCCCGTTGCGCGTCAACGCGGCGGGCGTCATGCCGATCATCTTCGCACAGTCGATCATGTTCATCCCGAGCACGATCGCAGCGTTCTTCCCCGAGAGCGGCTTCTGGCAGACGGTCGGCACAGCGACCGGAGACATCTTCGGCTTCTGGTACTCGCTGATCTTCTTCGTCGTCTGTGTCTTCTTTACCTACTTCTACACGGCCATCGCGGTGAACCCGCAGGAGATGGCCGACACGATGAAGCGGCAGGGAGGCTTTATCCCTGGTGTCCGTCCGGGTCGCCAGACGAGCGAGTTCATCGACACGATCCTGACGCGCATCACGCTCCCGGGCGCTTTGTTCATCGGCTTCGTCGCCATCCTGCCTGCCATCGCGGCGCAGTTTGGCGTCCAGCAAGGCTTCGCTCAGTTCTTCGGCGGCACGAGTCTCTTGATTCTGGTCGGCGTGACGCTCGATACGTTGCAGCAGATCGAGAGCCACTTGCTGATGCGCCACTACGACGGGTTCATGAAGACGGGTCGTGTGCGCGGCCGTCGGCGCTAGATGGCCTCCGGGCGCATCACTCTCAAGAACGACGCGGATGTTGCCGGCATCCGCGAGGCGGCGGCCGTCGTCGAGCGAGCTCTCGCGACGGCTGCAAGTCTGATCGAGCCGGGCGTCGATACGCTTCGCTTGGACCAGGCGGCGGAAGAGATCATTCGTGACGCAGGTGGACGGCCCGCATTTAAGGGCTACCGGATGGGCGGAGACACGTCCCCGTTTCCGGGCAGCTTGTGCATCTCTGTCAACGACGTCGTCGTGCACGGCTTCCCGAGCGAGGAGCCACTCCGTGAGGGCGACATCGTGTCGGTCGACTGCGGCGTCGAGCTCGGCGGCTATTTCGGCGACTTCGCTTATACATTCGCAGTAGGGGAGATCGCGCCCGAAACCCAAGAGTTACTCGACGCGACACGTGATTCTCTTTACGAGGGGATCAGCCAAGCCTACGCTGGCAATCGAGTTGGCGACATCGGTCACGCGGTGCAGACGTATTGCGAAGCGCGCGGCTATGGCATCGTGAGAGACCTGGTCGGCCACGGCGTCGGCAAGAACCTGCACGAGCCGCCCAACGTCCCGAACATCGGCCGCAAGGGCGTCGGCAAAAAGCTGAAGGCTGGCCTGACCATCTGCATCGAGCCGATGATCAACGGCGGCACGGGCGACGTCACCGTCGACGGCGACGGCTGGACGGTCCGAACGGCCGATGGTGCGCCCAGCGCGCACTTTGAGCACATGGTGCTCGTTCAGAGAGGGCAGCCCGAGATCCTCTCTTCCTACGACAAGATCGAAGCTGCGCTCGCGACGGTGCGCGGCGACACTCCCGTTTCGGCGGACACCGTCGCACTTTAGATAGTTAGCAACCACCCGCGCTCCGCGCGTCCGAATGGCTAAGCAGCCTGCGATCCGACAAGACGGCAAAGTCACCGAAGCCCTCCCCAACGCTCAGTTCCGCGTGGAGCTCGAGAATGGTCATGAGATCCTGGGTCTCCTGTCCGGCAAGATGAGGAAGTTCTACATCCGCATCCTTCCCGGCGACCGCGTCACGGTAGAGATGTCCCCGTACGACCTGACCAAGGGTCGGATCGTCTACCGCTACAAGTAGCCGCCCTCGAGGTCGGCGTCCTCGAGGACCCGAGTTGGGCGGGCTTTTCACGTCTCCTGCGGCACAACGCCACGGGGAAAAGGCGTTCTTCCAAGCCGGCCGAAACCTTGGCCGTCCTTTGTCCTCAAGACTGACAGATCCATGAAGGTTCGCGCCAGCGTCAAGAAGCGGTCCGCCGACGACAAGATCGTCCGCCGGAAGGGCCGCATCTACATCATCAACAAGAAGAACCCCAAGCACAAGCAGCGCCAGGGGTAGAGGCGTCCGGCGAGCGCGAGCGGATCAACTCGTAGCTCTCCCGCCCTCACACACACGCATCCAGCATTATGCCTCGTATCGCAGGAGTTGACGTCCCCGGCCGCAAGCGCGCCGAAGTCGCGCTGACCTCGATCTTCGGGATCGGCACCAGCCGCGCCATGGAGATCTTGGACCGCGCCGGCGTCGATCCGAACACGCTTCCCGACCAGTGGTCGGAGGAGGAGACCCGCCGCGTCCGCTCGCTCATCGAGGACAACTACGTCGTCGAGGGCTCGCTCCGCACGGAGACCCAGCTCAACATCAAGCGGCTGATGGACATCGGTTGCTACCGCGGTCTCCGTCACCGTCGGAGCCTGCCCGTCCGCGGCCAGCGCACCAAGACGAACGCCCGCACCCGGAAGGGCCGCAAGAAGACGGTCGCCGGTAAGAAGAAGGCACCGCGTAAGTAACTCGCCGCGGGCAGACCGCCCGTCGCTTCGGCGTACGCACGCAGGCACCGCGTCCTCGAGGACGAAGGTCACCCCTGACGCGCCGCACCTGATCCAACACCTATTGGGGCCTCGGCCCACACTGACATGGCAAAGCAACAAGGAGGCGCCGGACGTCCGGCCCGCACCAACCGACGCTCGAAGAAGGTCCAGGTCGAGACGAACGGTAACTGCTACATCAAGGCGTCGTTCAACAACGTCCTGATCACGCTGACCGACGCGTACGGCAACACGATCTCGTGGAGCTCGTCGGGCAAGATGGGATTCCGCGGCTCGCGGAAGAACACGCCGTACGCCGCGCAGGTCGCGGGCACCGAGGCGGCCAAGGAGGCCTACGACTTGGGGCTCCGTCGCGTCGACTGTTATGTCAAGGGACCCGGCTCCGGCCGCGAAGGCGCCATCCGTGCGCTCGCGATCGCCGGCCTCGAGGTTCTCTCGATCCGGGATATCACCCCGCTCCCACACAACGGCTGCCGGCCGCCCAAGCGTCGCCGCGTCTGAGCCCTCGAGGACGGATCGAAGCCGGCTCCACGCTGGCCTAATCTCGTCCTCGATTCAGACCGACCGCGCGGGCAGAAGCCCGGTTGCGCCCGTCTCGGCCCTTGGGTCGGGGACGGACCGCACGTAGTTCATCGCGCTCGTAGCCACCGAGCGCTCACTCACGAGATATCACAACGATCATGGCCCGTTACCGCGGACCCAAGCAGAAGATCGCGCGCCGCTTCGGCGAGCCCATCTTCGGACCCTCCAAGGCGCTCGAGCGCAAGCC
>NZ_JBARYR010000664.1:0-1654 GCF_049648075.1 Rubrivirga sp.
CCACAAGCTGCCCCTGTTCGAGCGCGCGACCGTCGCCGAGGTGCTGGACATCCGCTCCGACCTCGATAGGCCGCTCAGCCGGTTCCGGTCCGCCATCGCCGAGTTCTCCGACGAGATCGCGTCGGCGCCGTGGGACCCCGATTTCGCCGTCGAGTCGGCCCGGATCTACGACTTGCGCGTCGCGCCGGCCATCGCCGACCTCGAGGACGCGGTCGCGTCGGTCGGCTACCTGCGCGAGCTAGTGTCGCGCTACGCCGAGCGGCCCCAGCAGTTCGTGCCGCTCGCGGCGCCGCTCTTGACGGTCGCCCTGACGTCGCCGGATGCCTTGGTTCAGGCGGTCTCGGCCACGTTCTCGGGCCTGTCGCTGGCGGCGAACGCGGGCCAGGCCTGGATCGCGGCTCACGACGCTCGCCTCGAGGTCGAGGGCCGGCGCCTGTTCTTCGTCTACGCCGCGGGGCGACGGATGCGCGGCCGTGAGGTCTGGCGCTAGTCGCAGCCGAACGACGCGTTCGAGGGCGGCGAGATCGAGAGCGCGTACTCGAAACGTCCCGCCGAGCACGTCCCGCCCAGTACGCCATCGTCATCGGCCTCGAGGTCGCAGGCGAGGGCGCGCGGCAAGACGGTGCCCGGCATCCGCACCCGCTCCGTCTCGAACTGGAGCCGACCACGGGTCCACGTCGCCGGCGCCGTCTCGGGCACGACCGCCGTCCGGCCTCCGACCTCGAGGACGAGCGCGAACCCGCCGGTGCACCGCTCGATCTCGGCCGTGACCGCGGATCGGTCGCCGTCGCCATCGGTGAGCGTGCCCGTCCACGTCCCGGACGGCAGCGGTTGGGCGGCGAGGGGAGCCGCAAAAGCAACGAGGAGGGCGAGACGGAGCATCACGAGCGGTCGAGGAGGATTCTTTCGAGGTCGGGCGGGACGGTCACCGGATCGGGGCGGACGTCCTCGATGCGGAACGACGCCGCGACCTCGAGTGGTGTCCGGGGGGTGTCGCCCTGTCCAAGAGCGCCCGCGAGCCAGCCGACGAGCGCGGCGGGAGAGACGCCGGCTTGGCGTAACGAGCGGACCGACGTGTCCCCGTGGCGCTTGGCCAGCTTCTCGCCGTCGGCCCCGACCGCGAGCGGAAGGTGCGCGTACGTCGGGACGTCGCCCTCGAGGGCGTGGATCAGCTGGATCTGCCGCGCCGTCGAGTCCAACAAGTCCATCCCGCGGACGACCTCGGTGACGCCCATCGCGATGTCGTCCACGACGACCGCGAGCTGGTACGCGTAGACGCCGTCGCGGCGCCGGAGCACGAAGTCGCCGACCGTCTCGGCCACGTCCTCGAGGACGACCCCGACGACGGCGTCCTGGAACGCGACCGGTCCGGGTTCGACCTGGAACCGGAGCGCCGCGTCGTTGGCTCCGCGAGCCTGTCGGCTCTCGAGGTCGTCGAGCCAGCCGTCCTCGAGGGTAGTCGGGCGGAGCCGCGCGGGGTAGGGGGGAAGTCCACCGTGGTCGCTCGAGGAGCCGGTCAGCTCGCGCAGCTCGCTCCGGGACACGCGGCACGGGAAAAGGCGCCGTTCGCGGGCCAGGCGGCGCAACGCGTCGTCGTAGATCGCGCCGCGCTCGGATTGCCGGTACGGACCGCGGTCGCCGCCGACGTCTGGCC
>NZ_JBARYR010000665.1:0-1873 GCF_049648075.1 Rubrivirga sp.
GTCTGGGACCACGGCTGCCGCAGCGCGGAGATGAGCGGCGGCGGCTTGATGCTCGTCGGCGAATGCGTCCTCGTACGGAACGCCGACTAAAGACCCGCCCTCGCGGCGAACCAACGTCGTCCTCGAGGTCAGGTCGAGTTCGGGGTAGAGGTCGGCGGTCGAGAGCAGCGTCGCCTCCTCGAGGTCGGGTGGGTACAAGCCCGCGCCGGCCGGCTTGGGATCGACACCGGGAAGGAACGGGGCGTCGCCGTCGAGCCGGTCCCACGGGCCGTAGTTGATGGCGAGGTACCGGCGGGCGGCCTCGCCGAACTCGAGCGAGCCCGGCGACCCCGTCTGGGCGACGAACACGCCGTCGAGAGCGCGGGCGGCGTCGATCAAGTGCGGTAGCGCCAGCCGCATCGAATCGGACAAGCCCTCGAGGTCGGGGTCGAGGGCGGCCGTGGCGTACTGTGCCAGGCGCAGGACCAAGAGGGAGTCCTCGGCGGCCGTAAGCCCGTCCGTTGTCGCGGTCGGGGAGGGGCCGGCGGGCTCGCTCTCACACCCAGCGGTCAGGACGGCGAGCAGGAGGACGGCGCGGCGCATCGAGGTCGAAGATAGAAGGCCGCTCGAGCGGCAGACGTGGCGCGTCCTCGAGGTCGGCTCCCGGTCCGAGGGCGCTACAGGAGACGCCCGGCTCGACCTCGAGGGCGAACAGCGCCCCGCCCCGCGCGTTGCCCTCTCCCCACCGATCCGCCCGTGTCCCTCGTCCTCGTCGCCAACCGCGCGCCCGTCCGCCAAACGCCGACCGGGTGGGCGCCCAGCCTGGGCGGGCTCGCGTCGGCGCTGCTGCCGGTCTTGGAGAACCAGGGCGGCGCCTGGGTCGCGATGCAGCCTCCCGGCGAGGAGACGCCGCTCCGCCAGACCTACCCGGAGATGGACCCCGCGTTCTCGATCCGCCGCGTCCCGCTCGAGGCCGACGAGTACACCGCGTTCTACGAGGGGATGTCGAACCGTGTCCTGTGGCCGCTCCTGCACTACCTCGTGGAGCACGTCGAGCCGGACCGGAGCTTCCGCGACGCCTACCGCGCCGTCAACCGGCGCTTCGCCCACGCCGCCTTGGACGTCTCGCGCGAGACGACCGACACACCGACGTACTGGATCCAGGACTACCACATGATGCTGGTCCCGGAGACGATCCGCGCCAGCCAGCCGGAGGCCCGGATCGGGTTTTTCTGGCACGTCCCATGGCCGGCGTCTGAGGTGTTCCGTGTTCTCCCGTCAGCGAAGGCGCTGCTGCGGGGAATGCTGGGCTCGAACCTGATCGGGTTCCACACCGAGGGCTACGCCGAGAACTTCCGCGAGTCGGCGCGCGACCTGCTGGGCGCGACCATCGAGGGCACGGCGGTCGTCCTCGAGGGGCACCGGTGCCGCGCCGAGTCGCACCCGATCGGGATCGACGTCGACCGCTTCGAGGGCCTCGCCCGCCGACCCGAGGTCGCCCTCGAGGCCGACAACTTCCGGTCCGACCTGGGCGTCGACCACATCGTGCTGGGCGTGGACCGGCTGGACTACACCAAGGGTCTGCTGCTGCGAATGGAGGCGTTCGAGCGGTTCCTCGAACTCTATCCCGAGCGCCACGAGACCGTCTCGCTCGTCCAGATCGCGACGCCCTCGAGGACGGGCGTGCCGGCCTACGCCAAGCTCAAGCGCGACCTCGACGAGGCCTCCGGCCGGATCAACGGCCGCTTCGGGCGTGGCGCCTGGGCGCCGGTCCGCTACCGGTACCAGTCGTTCGACCAGCCCGAGCTCGCCGCGTTCTACCGGGCCGCCGACGTCGCCTTCGTGACGCCGCTCCGCGACGGGATGAACCTGGTCGCGCACGAGTACGTCGCCG
>NZ_JBARYR010000666.1:0-1735 GCF_049648075.1 Rubrivirga sp.
TTGGCGCGACACGTTGGGCCGGTCGTCAAGGATGGGGTCGGTCAGCTCGGACTGGCTGCGGCCGCCGCGCTCGAACAGGCGGAACAGCAAAAACCACTGTTCGGGCGAGACGCCGGGCGCCGATGTGGCGAGGACGCGCGTGAGGTGGACCCGGAGGAGCCGCGCCAGCCGGTGAACGCGGTACGCCAGAGCGATGTCGAGCGATGACACGTCGGCGATGGGGTCGAGAGGGTCAGGCATCGGAGGCGGGGGACGGGTCTACGATAGCGCTCGCGAGCGGCGGCTACTCGGCCACCTCCCCCTCCAGATCCGGCACGACGGCCCACGCATCCACCTCGACCCTCAAGTTCGGCCGGGCGAGCGCCTGGACGCCGACGAGGGTGTTCGCGGGCATCCGGTCGGCGGAGAACGTCGACTGGAGGGCGCGTGCGATCGTCGTCAGGTCCTGGGCTTGGAAGTCGACGACGTAGAGGGTGAGTTTGATCACCGAGTCCAGCGAGCCACCGACGGCGCCAAGCGCTCGGCCGAGGTTCTCGAAGGTCCGCTCGGCCTGCGCCCCCAGATCGTCGCCGCCGACCACAGCGCCGTTTACGTCCAGGGCCACCTGACCCGAGCACGCGACCAGACGCCCGGCCGTGACGACCTGGGTCAGGTGCGGGATCCGAGCGAATCCCGGCGGATGCACGTGGCGGACGGTATCCCCCAGCGCATGGCCGTCGGGCTTGGGTGGCACATCCGCTGCGTCGGTCGGCACCGTCACAGCCGGACCGTCAGGTGACGGCGTACGCGGGAGTGGTGGTCGAACTCGTCGGCCACGCTGTAGGCCAGGAGCAGGTGGACCGTCGTCCCTTGGCGCAGGTCGTGCGACCCCGCATGGGCCGTCGTAACGGGCAGGGTGAACGAGATCTCGGTGGTGCCGTCGCGCTCCGTCCCACTCGTCTGGCTCAACTCGGAGACGCCGCCCACGTCCTCGATCTGCCGATGGTCTCCGGGCGCAACGATGGTACGGTCCGACACCACCGCCTCACCGTTCACGAAGGCGCCCATCACCAGGTGTGTCCCGGCGAGCCCAGCGACCTCGTTGAAGCCGATGGCTACCCAGCCGGTCGTCGGCGCCTGCACGCGACACCGAAGCTCGCCGTCGATGTGCGCCCACGAAAACGTGATGCCACCCGACGACACGGTGCCGGTCGGAATAGGCGGGGGACTGGCGGGTGTACACATGGAGATTCCCAGCAGCAGGACGGGGAGCAGAAGAGCGCGGCAGGCCATTGGATCGATTGCCGACGGAGAGGGTGGAAGCTCAAGAGGCTGAATATATGTTGCCCAGGCAACATAATAGTTTATCCTCTACAGACCGTCCTCACCGACAGACAGGAGTGCCCAGTCACTGACGGACTACGTTCCCACACCCGGAACCGGTCGCTCGACCTGTCCAGAGGACATCTGCCTCGGTCCGACCTCCTCCCCGCTGCTGGGAAGGTGCTCCGCGTGCGCACCACCCGCCCGGGGGACGGTCTCGAGTTGGGCGTCCGAGATGAGACCCTTGCTCACGAGATGCTGGGGCAGCGTCGGGCGGTAGGCACTCGGTGTCGCGTGCAGGCGCCGACGACCGGCTGGGTAGCGGCCGACTCGACGAGCCGCGTCGGGTGGGGGCAGGCACCCGGGACCCGGACGCTCGGGCGGTAGGCGTCGAACATGCTCTCCATGAGCGCGCCGGTCTGAGCCGTCGCCT
>NZ_JBARYR010000667.1:0-2207 GCF_049648075.1 Rubrivirga sp.
CAACGGCTCGGCCCTCACCGGCCGCCGCGCCGACGACGGCGCGTGGGTCTACCACCTGACCGCCGAAGAGGGCGAGCACGAGTTCGCGCCCGGCCTCACCGCGACGTGCTGGGGCTACAACGGCCAGGTCCACGGGCCGACGTTCGAGGCCGTCGAGGGCGACCGCGTCCGCGTCTACGTCACGAACCGGCTCCCTGTCGCGACGACGGTCCACTGGCACGGGTTCTTCCTGCCGAGCGGGATGGACGGCGTCGGCGGGCTGAGCCAGGCGCCGATCTCGCCCGGCGAGACGTTCCTCTACGAGTTCCCGATCCGCCAGAACGGGACGTTCATGTACCACTCGCACCACGACGAGATGACCCAGATCGCTCTTGGGCTGACGGGCATGTTCGTGGTCCACCCTCGAGGCCGCGACGACGTCGACCGCGACGTCGCCATCATGTTGCACGAGTGGCTGGTCGAGCCCGGGACCTCGAGGCCGGACCCCAACGCCATGGCCGACTTCAACGTCCTGACCATGAACGCACGCGCGTTCCCCGGCACGGACCCCATCGTCGTCGGCCACAACGACCGGGTCCGGTTCCGCTTCGGCAACCTGTCCCCGATGGACCACCACCCGATCCACTTGCACGGCCACTACTGGAACCTCGTCGCGACCGACGGCGGCCCGATCCCGCCCGCCGGCCAATGGCCCGAGACCACCGTCCTGGTCCCGACCGGCAGCACCCGGACCGTCGAGTGGACCGCGGACGCGCTCGGCGATTGGGCCATGCACTGCCACATGACCCACCACGTCATGAACCAGATGGGCCACGGCGTCCCCAACACGGTCGGCGTGGACGGCCAGCGTCTCGATCGGGCCGTCCAGCCCGTCGCGCCCGGCTACCAAACGATGGGCCAGAATGGGATGGACGAGCACGGCGCCCACGTCGAGGCCGGCCACATGGCGGTCCCCGAGAACTCGATCCCGATGGTCGGGCAGGCCGGCCCCCACGGCTACATCACGATGGGCGGCATGTACACCAACGTGCTCGTCCGGCCCCGGCCCGTCGACGTCGACCGGTTCCCGGGCTGGTACGACAACCCACCGGGGACGCAGGCCCGCCCCGTCACCGCCGAGCGCGCCGCCCGCGACGGCGTCCAGATCACCTAGCCGACCTCGAGGGGGATCCCACCGTCGCGGGCGGGATCGGCCTCGAGGACGCCCCTTCTACCCCCCACAACTCCGGTCCCATGAACCCCTCGTACGGGCGCTTCGCCGCCATGATCATCACGTCGACGCTCGTCATGTTCGGGCTGATGTACTCGACCGTCTACACCGCCGACCACGTTTGGTGGAGCAGCACGAAGGGCTTCATGGCCCTTTACATGGGTGCGGCAATGGCCGTCGTCATGCTAGCGTTCATGCTCGACATGTACAAAGCCAAACGGGTGAACGCGGCCATCTTCGTGGGCAGCGCGGTCCTGTTCGCGACCTCGATGTGGCTGGTTCGGAGCCAAGAGACGGTCCAAGATGTGGCCTGGATGAAGGCGATGATTCCGCACCACTCCATCGCGATCTTGACCAGCGAGCGCGCCGAGATCTCCGACCCTCGCGTCCGCCAGCTCGCGAACGAAATCATCGACGCCCAGCGCCGTGAGATCGCCGAGATGGAAGCCCTGATCGATAGCCTAGAGACCCCGTAGCCATGTTCCGAATCGTCCTCGCCATCGCGTTCGTTACCGCGCTCGCCACCGGCGTCAGTGCGCAACACGACCACTCCGGACACAACCATGCTCCCGGCGAGCACAACTCGCGCGTCCCTTCGGGCCTGACGGCGAGCGACGCCGAGGGGCTCCTCTCCGGCGCAGGTCTCGGGATGGCACGCCCGGCCGAGGTCAACGGCTACCCCGGCCCGCTCCACGTCCTCGAGCTGGCCGAGCCGCTCCTGCTCACCGACGAGCAGCGCGAGACGGCCGAGCAACTCCGCGCCGAAATGCTAGAAGAGGCCATCCCCCTCGGCCGCCAGCTGATCGATGCGGAGCGGTCGCTCGATGCCGTGTTCCTGTCCGGGACGGCCACCACGGACGACGTCGAGCGCGCCGTCGCCATAGCGGCAGCGGCCCACGCCCGGCTCCGCGCCGTCCACCTGCGGACGCACCTCGCCATGCGCGACGCCATGACCGACGACCAGATCGCGGCCTACGCCCGGCTCCGCGGCTACGAG
>NZ_JBARYR010000668.1:0-3739 GCF_049648075.1 Rubrivirga sp.
GACGCCCTCGGCACGCTCGCGGATCTCGCCCGCGGGTGACCGCCGTCTAGGCCTCGCCCTCGAGGACGACCCCTACAGCACGCCCCACCGGCCTCGATGCCGGCGGGGCGCGTCGTGTGCTGCTGAACGAGCGTGGGCGACTGCGTCTCCGCAAATCCGAGCACGCGGCCTGGACCAGGTATCCTGGGGCGAGACCACCCGTCATCCCGACCTCGAAGAGACGTCCGACGACACGCCCCGTGCACCGCCCTCGAGGGCCGAGGTAGCGACGAAACCGCTGGTCCTACGTCCTAGCGGTCAGTCCGCGGCCGCCGTCACCGTCCCGCGCGCGGCCTCAAGGACGGCGTCCACGAACGCCCCGCCCTCGAGGTCGGAGTTCCATCGGACCACAGTGCCGCCCGTGTTGAGGCGCATCCAGTTCGCCAGCATCCGCATCTCGTCCACGTCCGGCCGGCGGTGACTCTCCGGCGGCAGGGTGTCGGGGTCGAACGCTTGGGCGAGAGCGGCCTCGAGGGCGGCGATCTCGTCCGGGCCGGGGTCCGTGGGCAGGTCGGCGCGGCCCTCCAAACGCCCGTAGCGGATCAGGAAGAGCTGCGCGCCGCCCTCGAGGTCGTTGTAACCGGCGGCTAGAGGCTCGACCAAAACGGCGTGGTGCTCGTGGACCGCACTCGCGATCGTCTTCTGGCGGCCGACCATCCGCTCGAGCCTCCGAAGCTGATCGCGGTACCACCCGGCCGCCTCGTACTCGCGCGCCGCCGCCGCCTCCCGCATCGCGTCCTCGACCAGGTCCACGGCCTCGGTATCCTGGCCCGTCAGGAACCGCCGCACGCGCTCGACCTCGAGGCCGTACTGCTCCGCGCCCTCGCCGCCGACGCACGGCGCGCCGCACCGGCCCATCTCGGCGTAGAGACACGGCCGGCCCAGCGAGAACACGTTGTCGTCGCACTCGCGGAGCTTGAACAGGCGCCCGATCAACTCGGTGAGTTCTTCGGCCTGTCCCCGACGCCCGAGAGGACCGTAGTACTCGGCGCCGTCGTGCGCGATGCGCGGCGTCCACGAGAGCGTCGGGTAGTCGTGGGTCGTGTCGAGCCGGATAAACGGGTAATCGCGGTAGCGCCGCTGGGCGCGGTTGTAGACCGGGAGGTAGTTCTTGATCAGCTTCGACTCTTCTAGGAGCGCCGCCAGTTCGGTCCCGGTCTCGCGCCACGTCACGTTGCGGACGTCGCGGACCAGCTTGCGCGTCTTGGGGTCGTGGTTCTCGACGCCCGTGAAGTAGCTCCTGACGCGGTTGCGCAGGCTCTTGGCCTTGCCGACGTAGATGACGGAGCCGCGGTTGTCGCGCATAAAGTAGACGCCGGGCCGGTCGGGCAGGAGCGGGAGGGCCTGCTCACGGATCTTCTTGAGGTGCGTCGGGACGCGGCGCGTGTCCTTGTAGCGGCGGCGCTGGAAGCCGAGGACGCCATCGACGGTCGTGATGTCGAACTCGAGCCGCATCCGCTCCAGGAGAATCACCAACAGCTCGGCCGTGGCGACGGCGTCGCCGAGCGCACGGTGGCGCCCCTTAACCTCGATGCCGAAGTGCTGCGTCAGCTTCGACAGGCCCTTCGAGGGCAGCGACGAGAGCAGCCGGCGGGCCAGCCGCAGCGTGTCGAGCGACGGGTTCTGGAGCGGCGGCAGCCCCGCGTCGGCGAGCGCCACATCCAGGAAGCGCGCGTCGAACGGCAGGTTGTGGGCCACCAACACCGCGTCGCCCAGGAAGTCGACGACGTGGGGCATCACCTCGCTCGCGTCCGGCTTGCCGTAGACCATCCCCGTCGAGATCCCAGTCAGCCGCGTGATCCGGTTCGGCACGTGACGGCCCGGGTCGATGAGTTGCTGGTACGTGTCCACGATCTCGCCCCCGACCAGCCGCGCGGCGCCGACCTCGATGAGACGGTCCTCGCCCGCCCGAGAGCCGGTGGTCTCGGTGTCGATGATGACGAACTCGGCGCGGTCGACGTCCATGTGGGGGCGGAAGATCGCAAAGGATCGAACCGAACCCGTGACGGACGCCGTGTCACACGCTTCGCACACGTCCTCGAGGACGAACGCAAGACGGCTCCGGTGCGGCCTCGAGGACGGATCAGGCCCCGTCGTCGCGCACGGCCTCGAGGACGCGGTCGGCCGCCGCGTCGAGGACGGCTGACACCACGTCGCTTACGGGGCTGTCGGCGCCCGGCCACAACAGCGGAGACAGGGCGAGGGCCAGCCCCAGCGCGACGAGCATGGGGCCGAGACGGAAACGGGAGCGTCGGCGGGGCACACCGGAGGTACCGGCCGCTCAGCGCGGACTCTGTGACAGCTCGGCCGTTCGTCGAGTCCGGTTGTCCATCGGCACAGGCAAACGGGCGTTGGGAACTCGTCTCCGCGGTATTGTCTGCTCGGCCTCGACGACGATGAACCGCGTCCTCGAGGTCGCACAAATCCAATGGTGTAGCTTCGGCTCACGCCGAGCTCGATCGCTGCTGGATTCGTCGGGCTGTCGTTCGCGATGGCGGCCCTCTTGGTCGTCGGGGCGGCGTGGTCTCCGGTGCGCCGAGGAACGTGGGCGCTGCGCGCTCTCGCCGTCGCCGCGGTCGTGATGGGCGTGTCTGGTGCCCTGGCCCAGGCCGGGGTCTTGGCCGACCTCGACGCGCGGCCCCCGCCGGTCGCGCTGCTGCTGGTGGCGACCTCGATCGGGATGGGAGTGCTGGCGTTTTCCACGTTCGGCGACCGGTTCCTCCAGCTTCCCCTCGCGGTGCTCGTGGGATTCCAGGCGTTTCGGATCGCGGTCGGGCTTTTGCTGGCGGCGTCTTCGACGGCCGGCATCGTGCCCATCGAGGTGTCGTACCACGGGCTCAACTTCGACGTCGTCACGGGCGTGCTCGGATTGGTGTTGGGCGTCTGGCTCTGGCTCGGATCGCCGCCTCGGGGTCTGGTCGTGGCGTGGAACGTGCTCGGGCTCGCGCTGCTCGCGACGGTCGTCGGGGTCGCCGCGACATCGGCGTTCGGGATCTTCGAGACCGAGCCGCGCATGACCCTGCCAGCGTCGTGGCCGGGCGTGTGGCTTCCAGCGTGGCTCGTTCAGGTCGCCTTCTTCGGCCACCTGCTCGTGTTCCGCGCGCTCCGCCACGACGCAGATGGCAGCATCGAGAGCCGTCAGGCCGGCGCAGCCAACGCGGATCTCGAGAGCCGCACAGCCGGCCTCTCCCGTCCGGCCGCGACGACCTAGTCTCGACCTCGAGGGCGAACCGGGTGCGAGGGCTCGCCGTCCACGGCGCCCGGCTTCTCGCTCCCCATGACCGCTCCGCATCTCGGCCCCTTCCCGACGCTCAACGCGATGTGGGCCGCGCTCTTGGTCGAGGAGCTGGTCCGGCAGGGCGTGCGGCTGTTCGTCGTCGCGCCTGGATCGCGGAGCACACCGCTCGCGCTCGCTCTCGCGGCGCACCCGTCGGCCGAGGTCGTCGTGCATTGGGACGAGCGAGCGGCGGCGTTTCTAGCTCTGGGACACGGGAAAGCCGTCGGCGACCCCGCGGCCGTCGTGACGACGAGCGGGACGGCTGTCGCGAACCTGCTCCCCGCCGCCGCCGAAGCCGATGCGGCCGGCGTCCCCCTCCTCCTTCTCACGGCCGACCGGCCCGTCGAGCTGCGAGACACGGGCGCTAACCAGACCCTGCGCCAGCCGGCGCTCTTGGACGGCGTCACGCGGTGGACGTTCGAC
>NZ_JBARYR010000669.1:0-7504 GCF_049648075.1 Rubrivirga sp.
CCGAGCTCGTCGCGCATCCGCATGTAGCGGCTCGGCTTCGGGAACGCGGCTCGGGCGACACGGATGGTCTCGTTAGGGATGGCGGTGTCGGATTGGGGGCGGAGCGACATGAGACAGACAGGGCTCGTGAGAATGGCCGTAGGCTACCTCTGAGGCGCGTTTCCGCTTTTACCAACAGCGTCTATCCCGAGGCCCCCCGAAGAGGCGAACAGTCACGACGGCCTAGCATTCCCTCTCGCGGAAGGCGCGAATGGGCACGTCCGACTACAGCCCCCCGTCAACCAAGACCCGACCGCCGATGCGGACCGGAGCAAACACGCCCGTCGACGCCATGACGGCGTCCACCAGGTCATCGGTGGCGCCATGATCTTCTACCTCGGCGAGATCGGACTGGCACTCTGTGACAGACGAGTCCGTTTCTGACCGTTTACCATATCCAAGTCATGCAGCAGAGACCTATGGGGGGATTCCTCTCGAGCTGTCGTCAAAAACACTATTTGAACATATGTGTTTGGGCCGGGCGACCTGAGTCCCTACTGTGCTCTCAGCCCGTTGAGCGCCGACGTGGCTTCCCACCATAACCGTCGTTCGATATGCGTCATCTCGCGCGCCGCTGGCGCCTCGTCGCCTTGGCCTCTCTCTCGTTCGCTGCGTGCGACTCCGACGATCCGAGCGGGCCGGAGAGCGCCGACCTCCCGACGACAGACCCTGTGTACACGGCGACCTCGCTCGACGACGACATGGCTGAGATCGCTGGGGACGTCCCGGGCTTCGGAGGGTTTTACGGTGACTCCGACGGTGTGTCGTCGATGGCCTTCCGGGTCGGTGAAGCTCGGCTGGCTTCCCGAGCCGCGCTAGACGACGCGGTCGAGCGCTCAATCGGCGGGCGCGCCCGTTTTGCTCGCTTCAGGACCCTTGTCTCGCAGATGAGGCTCGTCGAGGTTCAATACGGGTTCGACGAGCTCCGCGACTGGCACCGGGCTGTGCTCGATGCGGACACGGGCTCCCTCGTCGGGAGCGGTGTCCAGCAGTCTCGGAACCGGCTCCGTCTTCTCGTTGCCAGTGACGGAGATGTCGCGGCGGTCTGGGCGCTCACAGCGGCTATGGGGATCCCCAGCGACGCCGTCGTCGTGGAGGTCGCAGGCGAGCCTGTCACGGAACAGTCGTCTCTAGAGAGCTCGTTCGACCCGGTCCCTGGGGGCGTCTTCTTTACCGATCCCGAGCGCTCGGGCGGGTGCACGATTGGGTACAACCTCGTCGTGGACGGGACGCGGAACAAGTTCATCACCAACTCCCACTGTACGGAGGTCTTCGGCGGGACCGACCCCTTCCACTACGTCTACCAGCCGAACACCTTCTCGAGCGCAAACCTCCTGGCGTTCGAGACCCTCGACCGCCCTTTCTCCTCCAACGTTCCAGGGTGTCCTCGGGGCTCACTCTGCCGGACATCGGACGCCGCGATCTTCCAGTACTCGAGCCAGTCCACAAAGGAGCCGGAGTATGCAGTAGCTCGGCCGAGGAGGCTCAACGACCCGACCAGGACGCGCGACGACATCGACCAGGCCAACCCGAGGTTCATCGTCCGCGGCGTGCTGACCCCGTTCGAGGGCGACATCGTGATGACGGTGGGACAGCAGACGGGGTGGCGGTCGGGCCAGGTCACCGAGGACGAGCAAACGGTCAAGGGGCCGGGCCGGTTGAGTTCGGCCTACGTTCTCCTCCGCCAAGTCGAGGCGACTTATACGAGCACCGACGGCGACAGCGGGGGGCCGGTTTTCGTCGCCATCGCGTCGAGCGGGGCATCGGGGCCGAACAACGGGACGACGACGGACGTGAGCCGAGGAGTCTTCCCGGTCGGCATCCATGTCGGGTCCTACACGCTCAGCAACGGGGCTACCCGGAGGTACTTCTCCGCTCTCGACGAGGCCTTCGACGAACTCTTGGGTGGGCGAGACGTCAACACGATCCAATTCTGATGTCTCCTCGTCGCTCCGCTTACGTAGCCGCTGGCCTTCTGATGGCGGTCGGTGTCGTCGGGTGTCGGAACCCGGCGTCGGCCGAGAGACAACGAGCTGTGGCCGACAGCCTGCAAACGTTGGTCAGTTCAACCTCTTCGCTTCTGTCGCTGGCCTGCGAGGTCGATGCCCGAGGGGGCGTCGTCGAAGCGGCAATCGTGGTCACGACCGCGGACTCAGCGCGTGTGGAGAGCGGTGAGCCATCGGTGGTCGTGCGGGCCTGGCGGGGGGGCGACCTTGTTTGGCCGGAAGTGCGTGAGGGGGAGGCCGTGGCCGTCCCCACGACGGGCGTCGAGGTTGTCACGAACGTCGGCCCTGGGGGGCGGCTCCCCGTCTACCCAACGCTTGGGCCAAGGGACACCGTGGGCGTGGGGGTCCCGCTCCGCGAAGGGGATCTCGTGCTCTGCGAGACGACTGCGAGCGTAGGCCCAACCGCGCTGCCGGGGGAGGTGGCCGCCACCGGCGACCTCGTCACCGTCTACGACCTCGTTCGGGTGGAGTAGCGAATGCAAGGACCGGCGGCCGACCGGCCACCAACTTCCGGTTCCGACACTTGGCGCTCGACGTCGAGTCGTCAGCGCGTCGGGTCTCCGCCTTTCTAAACCCATCTGGTACGGACCTGGTGGTCCTCGCCGAGGACAGCGACCGCCGGTATCCACTCCGTCGCCTCGACCTCGCGTACCTCAGAGCACTCGTCGTAGACGCCCGGCTTGGAGGGCACTTCATCCCCCTCCCGTCAGGGGTCCGATCCGCCCACGGGTGTCACGATGTCTCCGGTCGGATTCCCCACGAGTCCGTCGCCGTGCACGGCGCGACGGCTGCCGGGGCGGTCCGGGCCGCTCTCGACAGCCCCCGGTCCCTGGTGAGCGTGTGGCGCCGCCTCGGCGACGGCTCGGTCGCGCGCGTTCCGATCCGCATCGGAGACGTCTCGGAAGGCGCCGTCGGGGATTGGACGATCATTCTATCGATTGATCTCTTCAAGGAGATTCACGACCAGCGTGCTCAGCGGCTTCCTCGCGAGACCGGAGGAGTCTTGCTCGGTACGATCGACCTCGTGTGTCGGGACATCGCCGTCGTGGCTCACGTGCCGTCTCCTCCTGACAGCGAAGAGTGGCCGACGGCGTATATCCGCGGCGTCGAAGGCCTTCCCGAAACCCTCGCTTGGGTTGGTGCAGCCACGGGGGGACAAGTCTCATACGTCGGCGAGTGGCACAGTCATCCGCCGGGCGTACCCCCACGACCAAGTGCAGATGATAGCTCGCTTTTTGAGTGGCTCGCCGATCACCGCGCCCAGGATGGGCTCCCCGCTCTCATGCTCATCGCAGCAGATGGTGACCACTCTGCAACCTACGTCGCCTCCACCACGGAGACCCCGCTAGACGTAGTCCTCGCGAGTGACATTCCCGATTCGTGATCTGATCGACGAGCGACTGCGAGCACGGCAGCGGTGAGCTCCTCCTCAGGCATGTCCTTGGTCAAGTAGCCCGCTGCACCCGCAGTGAGCATACCGCGGACGAAGCCTCTGCTCGAGTGCGCCGAGAAGCCGAGCACACGGATGGCGGAACCGGCCAGTGCCCGTGCTACCTCGGCCCCAGACACACCCGGTAGGTCGACATCGAGCACGACCACGTCGGGCTCTAGCTCGCGTGCCAGGCGCAGCGCCTCGGTGCCGTCGCCGGCTTCGGCCACGACGTCGATCAGGGAGTGCGTGTCGAGCGAACGGCGTACGCCGGCGCGCAGCGAGGGGTGGTCGTCGACCAGGAGGACGCGGATCACGTTGGTGCACCGACAAAGATGAAAGCGTTCACGTGAGGGGCACCGCTTTGGATCGCGCGCGGAGCGGAACTCGGAGACGAACGTCAGTACCGAAACTGCCGGGTCCGGGACTGACCTGTATCGATCCTCCCACAGCGCCTGCCCGCTCGCGCATACCGGCCAGGCCATAGTGCCCTCTGGCAACGAGCTGGCGAGGTTTAAGAGCGGCCGTTGGCCCGATATGCCTGTGCCGTCATCACGCACGAGAAGGTCGACGTCGCCGCGCTCGCGACGCAGAAAGACCCACGCCGTACGCGCGAGACCATGCGTGTGCGCGTTCGCGAGGGCCTCCTGAGTGATCCGGTATGCTGCGAGCTCGACGTCCTCGGGTAGGCGCCCGCCGGGGTCGATATTGACCCGTACGACGAGCGGTGGCGACGCGCGCGCCCACCGGTCAGCCAGGTCTTCCAGGGCCGGCTCCAATCCGAACCGGTCGAGTGCGGAGGGACGCAGGCCGCTCGCGAGAGCTCGCAACTCGTCGCCGACGTCTCGGAGCGGCTTCTGGATGTCCGGCGGGCTCGAACGCGCCAGGCGAGCGAGCTCTTGAAGCGGGCCGTCGTGGATCTCGCTCGACAAGCGCGAGCGTTCCGCTTCTCGGGTCGCGTCCTCATGGCGTGCGACCGCGCGCAGGAGGGCCGTCTTGCGGTAGCTGCGAAGGACGGAGAGTGCAGCGAGCAAGGCCAAGAGCACTGCGACGGCCGAGACTCCCACGCCTGGCGTACTGCGAGGTCCACCCCGTCGCGGTTCACGCCGACAGCGATCGTCTCCGTCGTCGCTAGACCGGCATGCTCGTTTATAACGAGCCCGAGCGCACTCACGGCCGAGGCGTCGAGACGGATGGGCATGCCGCTGTCGGGCGTGAGGACGACCCAAGCGGCGTTGTCGGGGCCAGCCCATATCTCGTATTGAATCGGCGCGCTTCGACTGGTATCGTCGCGCATGGTGAGCGTCCCCCCTGCAACGGGCTGCACTCCAGCGGATAGGTCTGAAGGAGACTGCGTGACGGGTACCAGCCGTGAGATGGGCTCAACGTAGCGTGCAGGACTCGAGGTTTGTACCGGGGGCGCCCCCAAGGAGCGTTTCCTGAATCTTGCTCTCAGAGCCCGTGGTACAGCCGAGGTGTCTTCAACGGGCGTGTAACGCGACAGGCGCAGGACGTGAGTACTTCTCCGCGCTGGGCACTTCCCGTTTATCGGGTGGATATCGGAGATCGCACGTGCTCAGGTCACAGGAATTTGGTCCAGTGTCGGTTGCCAACGGATTCGATTTGGACAGCTGAGGCCTGGGGTGGATTCCTTTGTAGGCATCGTATAAAACACTATTCGAACATATGTGATAGGACCTGGCAGGCCGGCCCCCTATTGTGTCTCTCTAGCCCGTTCAGCAATTCGCCAACAGCGTCGATCCCGAAGGTCCCCCTAGCTCTGGCCTCCCTCTCTTTCTCGTTCGCCGCGTGCGATTCCGATCCTGCTAGCGGCGGAGACGTTCCACCGGTGTCGCCGCCCTTCTCGGAGGCTGATGATGAGCTTATGGCAGCGTACCTGGGCGAGGTCGTCGGTTTCCCCAGTCGGATGGTCGAGTCGAGAGATTCATTCTTCGTTGTCGACGGCGACATGGAGGTCGAAAAGGCAGAGATGATCGAGTTCCTGCGCGAAAACCCTGACCTCGGTGCACTCGTGTCTCTAGACCCGAACGCACGAGGGGCTGCGGTCCAGGCGGCGGCCCGCTTGGCCCGGCAGAGGGTCTACTCACTCGGCGTCGTAAAGCACGAAGACGTCGACGGCTTCGGGGCGGCGACGGGCGGTATCCCGGTGTTTGTGACGCCGAGCGTGCCGTCGACGTGGCGAAGAGCGACAGAGGACGCGGTGAACTACTGGAACGCCAGCAGCACCAGCAAGGTGCGGCTCCAAATCGTAACCTCGATCCCTGCCTTTCCCACGCCTACCATCGTCGTCAATAAGCGCTCGGCGTCTTCGTTCAACGCGAATGTTGCCGCAACAGGAGCGATGCCTGTCAACGGTCGGCCGGGGAACGTTTTCCTGAACGTCGACGGGACGTCGCTGAGCCGCGGCGCGCTCGCCTACGTCTTGACGCACGAATTCGGGCACACGCTCGGGTTCCGTCACACGGACGCTCGCAACGAGTCGGACTACCGGCACACATCCGTTCCACGAACGCCTGTGACGGATCCTCGCTCGTTCATGAACGCGACGGTCTCGCCCTCCTACACGCTGTCGACTCGGGGCTTCACGACAGAGGACAAGCACGCCGCGCGCGTGATCTACCCCGTCTCTCTTGCCGCGCCGTCGATCCTCGGCGTGGTCAAGTCGCCGGGGTACCAACCCGGAGCATTCGACGTCCGCCTCCGATTCCTCACAGACGACAACACGGCCCAGGTAGCGGTGACCTACCGCATCGGGTCCGGAGCATGGCAGGAGTACCCCGTCTCGTTCCGGTCGGACTACCCATCCGAGTCGTCCCCGGAGTTCATCATGTATGACCAGTCGTTCCCGGTGGGAACGACCGTGACGTACCGCCTCCAGGCGATCAGCTACTTATCGAACCAGCAGCCGATGAACGAGGTGTACTTAGGCCCGTTCTCATCCACGTCAACTCTCACGTTCTAGCTGACATGCGCACTCTATTCTTGATGGGCATGGCCGCCCTCGCGGCGGCGTGCTCTCCAGCGCAGCCCACATACTTCGACGACACGATCTCAGGGCCACTCGAGATCGAGGTGGTAGAACTCAACGCGCGCGTGGACGGCGATTCGGTCCGTGTGTCGGGCATGGTCCGGACGGTGACGCCGCCGGGGGACATGCCCGGCGTGCCCATCGCGCTCGTCGACGAGACGTCTGGTATGGTTCTCGATGGGGTTTTGTCGCGCGAAGGGGGTGCTTTCGACCTGGTCGCTTTCTACACTGCAGAAGGTTCAGTGTCACTGCGCGTGACTGACGGGCCATACCGCCCCTGGTCCATGCGGGTCACGGACATTCTCAATGATTGAAAAGGCGGGGCGGACTGAACGATGTGCGAAGATCGGAGACGTCGTTTGCAACGACGCGGCCATCGAAGGTCCTCTACGGCACTCGTGGTGGACGCAAACCGGACGCGAGATGTCCGGTTCGAACTCATGAACTGACCGCCTACCGGCGATGCCGATGACACCGTCGGCGGATCGGTGCGCAGTTCAGCAAAGGCGAGCGGCTCCACTATCCCCGCGCCTGGCTGACGTTCGAGGGCAACGGGAAGCTCCGACGCAAGAACAAGGAGGGGCGGTATCGGCTGCCAGATCCGCTGGGGCCGCCCAGGGCCTTGGCTTCACCCTGGCCACGCATGACTGACGGTGCGCTTGGTCATCAGTGATCGTCATGCTTTACGGGGCATGATGAGACGCGCGGCGCCCCCCCCCCCCCCCGTCGCACGGCGCGCGCGGGGCCTCCCGGGCTACAGGTTCGTAATCGCGTGCTCGCGGACGAACGCCTCGAACGTCCTCATTTCGGGGACGAGGCGGCGCGCGGCGGCGGTGTCCGGCGCGAAGTTGACGACGCGGTGCCACGCGACCTGCTCGGCGAACTCGCGGTTCGCCAGCTTGAGCGCCCACCCCGGAATGCTCCACCATTTGGGTCGGCGGCCCGAGGCGCGACGGAACGCGGCCCGCATCTCGGGCACCG
>NZ_JBARYR010000670.1:0-2071 GCF_049648075.1 Rubrivirga sp.
CCTTTCCCCGACCAGCCCGATGTCGGGCACGACCTCCAAGCCGTCGTGCGCGCGCAGAACGTCGAGCGTCGGGACGAGCGCCAGGTCGACGCCGCCGGCCTCGAGGGCGGGACGGGCCTCGTGGGGCTCGACCTCGACGATGTCGGTGACGAGGTCCGCGAGAGCGGTCGCGAGCGCCCGGGCGGGCGCGACAGGCCAGACGGCGAGGCGCATGGGTGTGGAGGGATTGGGTTGTGGGGATTGGATGTTAGGGGTCGCCGTCCCCAACCCCTAAGCCCTAATCCCCGACACCTCAGTTGCGGCGGCGCTCCTGGATGCGAGCGGCCTTGCCGCGGAGACCGCGCAGGTAGTACAGCTTGGCGCGGCGGACGCGGCCGTAGCGCGTCACCTCGACCTTAGAGACGCGGGGCGACGCGTACGGGAAGATTCGCTCGACGCCGACGCCGTTCGAGATCTTCCGGACCGTGAACGACTCGGCCACGCCGCCGTTCTGGATCGCGATCACGACGCCCTCGAAGATCTGGATCCGCTCCTTGTCGCCCTCGATGACGCGGACGTGGACGCGGACGGAGTCACCGGCCGAGAAGTCGGGGTGGTCGTCGCGGAGTTGGGTGGCCTCCACGAGGCCCATGAGGTCGGTCGCCATAACGAGTTCGGATCGGGTGGGTGCGCGCACAGTGCGCGAACTGATGAAAGTAGGGGTTTTCGCGGCCAGAACCGCGCGGTGGAGCGGTCTACGGGGATTCTTCGCCCGTGAGGCCGCCCTCGAGGCCGGAACCGGCCAAGAGATCGGGGCGGCGGGTGCGGGTGCGCTCCAGGCGCTGCGCCTCGCGCCACTCCAGGATGGCGCCGTGGTCACCGGACATCAAGACCGGCGGCACGTCGAGGCCGCGGAAGGACGCGGGGCGCGTGTAGCTCGGCGCGTCGAGCAAGCCGTCCTGAAAGCTGTCGCTGAGCGCCGAGCCGGCATCGCCCAGGACGCCTGGAATGAGACGGGCGATCGAGTCGATCAGGATGAGCGCCGGCAGCTCGCCGCCCGAGAGCACGTAGTCGCCGACCGAGATCTCGCGCGTGACGATCGTGTTGCGGACGCGCTGGTCGATGTTCTTGTAGTGCCCCGCGATCAGCAGGAGCCGTCCTCGAAGCGACAGCTCGTTCGCCATCGGCTGATCGAGCGTCTCGCCGTCGGGCGTCAGGAAGATGACCTCGTCGTACGGCCCGTGCTCGGCCTCGAGGGCCTCGACGCAGGCGAACAGCGGGCCGGGCGTCAGTACCATCCCGCCCATGCCGCCGTAGGGCGCGTCGTCGATCTGCCGGTACTTGCCCTCCGCGTAGTCGCGCAGGTCGTGGACCTCGACCTCGACGAGCCCCTTGTCTTGGGCACGCTTCAGGATCGAGTGCTCGAGCGGACTCCGCACGAGATCAGGAAGCGAGGTAACGAGATCGAATCGAATCATGAGGGTTGGGGTTTGGGGTTGGGTTTTAGGGGGAGTGCGGCATGCGAACCCAAACCCCTAATCCCCAGTCCCCGACACCTACTCGAGCAGTCCCTCGATGGGCTTGACGTAGAGGCGCCGCGCCTCGAGGTCGGTGCGGACGACGAACTCGTCGACGTCCGGGATCAGGACCTCGGACTTGCCGGGCCGGTCGACGGCGAAGAGAAGCTGCGCGCCGTCGTACAAGTCGCGCACCGTCCCGATCTCCGCGACCTCGGCTCCGTCATCATCGACCTCGATGACCGTCAGGCCAACGAGATCGTGCAGGAACGCTTCGCCGTCCTCGAGGGCGGGAAGGTCGGCGGGGTCGGCCCAGACGAGCGAGCCGCGCAGGTCGGCCGCGGCCTCGACCGAGTCGACGCCCTCGAGAGCCAAGAGCACCGTCGTACGGCCCTTGGGGTACTGGAAGCGGACGCCCTCGAGGGCGAACCGCTGCGCGGACGCCGCGCTTTTTCCGATGTGGACGACCTCGAGGTCGGCGAACCGCTCGGGGCCGTCGGTCTCGGGGGCCACTTTGATCTCGCCGCGGACGCCATGGGTCTTGCCCACGCGGCCCATCAGGAGGAGGTTGTCGG
>NZ_JBARYR010000671.1:0-3940 GCF_049648075.1 Rubrivirga sp.
ATCCAGATCAGTGCCACGAACACGAAGATGGCACCTTGCTGGGCCATCCAGAAGCCGAGCGGGACGCCACCGAACGAGACCGCGTTGAGCGCGGGCGCTCCGAAGATGGCGAGCCCAAACCCGACAATGGCCCAGACAGCGAGCAGGATGCCGATGCGGCGCTTTTGTCCGCGCCAGTAGTCTTCCTTCGTAACGAGCATGAGCCTCGAGGACGGGACCTCAGTCTAGGGACGAGACGGCCTCGGCGCCCGCGACCTCGATGCCGCGTGCTGCCGTCCTCGAGGACGCGGTCCGCTTCAGGTGTCGGCCTCGAGGACGGTCGGGGAGTGCGCGCCATGCTGGAGAGGCGTCGAGATTCCTCGACAGCGCTCGGAATGACGTTGTTGGTGAGGGTGAGGTCGGCTGACCGACTCTACTGACGGCTGCCGCCTTCCCACGACGTCATCCTGAGCGGAGCGCAGCCGAAGGACCTCGACGCGCCGCGCGCGTCCTCGAGGACGCGCTCACCGTGGCGGCTCGTAGGTCTTCGCGAACCGGCCTCGAGGGCGCAACACGGCGGACCTCCGCACCTCTCCCCTTCCGCACCTCCGCACGCATTCCGCCCTCGAGGTCGGGACCGCTACTCTGGCGTTGGGAGGACGATGCCGCCGCGGCCGTTCTCGTCGCCCGGGTCGAGGTCGAGGACCGTCTCGAACGGCAACTCCTCGATGCCGATCACCTCGAGGGACGCGCTGTCGAGCGTGAGTAACACCTTCGAGCCCTCCGTCAGGCTGTCGAGCAAGGCCGGCGTGTACAGGCGCATGGCCATCCGCATGGCCGGCATCCGGTCCGGGATCGGTTCGTGGTTGACCAGGATCGCCTCGCCCTGGTAGACGGGCTCGATGTAGAGCGCGCGGACCTCCAAGGTGGACTCCATCGGGGCGGGAGCGTCGGCGCACGCGGCGAGGGCGAGCAGGCCGAAGAGGAGGACGCGCATCGAGGTCGAGTGGGGGCTCGGTGGACGCGTCGCGACCGGCTCCGTTCGGACGTGGGGACGCGTCCTCGATGGATTCATCCAGCCGCACATAGATCACACCGCATGACTCGCACGGTGTCACCGCCAGGGACGTCCTTCAGCGTGCCCCTCTCCCACGTCTCCGTGCCCGCCACCCTCCTCGGCCCGCTCGCTCCGCTCAAGCCGGCCTCGAGGCCGCTCCTGCTCACACGCATCCCGGCCGGATTCCCCTCGCCCGCCGACGACTACGTCGAGCAGCTCCTCGACCTCAACGAGTACGTCGGGCTGAGCCCGGACGTGTACCTGTTCCGCTGCTCGGGCGATTCGATGGTCGGCGCGGGCATCTTCCCCGACGACGTCCTGGTCGTCAAGAAAGGGGCCGAGGCCCGGAGCGGTGACGTCGTCATCGCCGACCTCGATGGGGAGTACACCGTCAAGCGGTTCGTCCGCCACGGGACGCAGATGTGGCTCGTGCCCGAGTCCGACCGGCACGCGGCGATCCAGATCTGCCCCGGCCACGAACTGCTGATCTACGGCGTCGTGACGTTCACCATCCACAAGCACCGACCGTGAAGACGCGTCACCTGGTCGCGCTCGTCGACTGCTCGGCGTTCTACTGCTCGTGCGAGCGGGCCTTCCGCCCGGACCTGAAACACAAACCCATCGTGGTCTTGTCGAACAACGACGGGTGCGTGATCTCGCGCGACCGCCAAGCCAAGTCGCTGGGCGTCCCGATGGGCGCACCGTACTTCAAGGTCCGCCGCGACTTGGAGCGGAAAGGGATCGTCGTGTTCAGCTCGAACTACGCCCTCTACGCCGACCTGTCGCGCCGCGTCATGGCGACGCTGGAACGGTTCACACCCGACGTGGACATCCACTCGATCGACGAGGCGTTCCTGACGCTTCGAGCATCCGTCCTCGAGGACGGCCAGCCGGCGCCGGGCGAGCGCGAACGCTTGGAGGCCGACGCTCGTGAGATCCGCCTTGAGGTCGAGCGCGCGATCGGGATCGGCGTCCGCGTGTCGATCGCGGAGACACGGACGCTGGCGAAGGCGGCGAGCGAGTACGCCCGGGACCATGGCGGCACGGTCTGCTTCTGGGGCCACCCCGACCGCGACGCGTTCTTGCGCTCGATGCCGGTCGGCGACGTCTGGGGCATCGGCCCGCGGTGGTCCGCTCGCCTCGAGGCCGAGAACGTCAAGACAGCCGCGGCCTTTGCGAGTCTGTCTGAGGAACGGCTAAGGCCGTACACCGTCGTCGGGACGCGGACGGCGTGGGAGTTGCGCGGCGTCCCGTGCCACACCCCCGGCGCCGGGCCGACGCCTCGTCGGTCGCTCGTGCGCTCGCGGTCGTTCGGCCGCAGAACGCCCGAGCTCGGGGTCGCCCTCGAGGCCGTCGCGAACCACGCAGCACGAGCAGCAGAGAAGCTGCGGGCTGAGGGATTGGCGGCCGGCGCGCTCCAGGTGTTCGTCACGACCGGCGGGTCTCGGCACGGAGATGGGCCGCACCGCCACGGCACCCTGATGACCGGGTTCGTGCACCCGACCTCGAGCACGGCCACGATCGTTCGAACGGCACGGCGCCTGCTCCAGTCGTGCCACCGGCCCACGAACGCGCGGGGCGTGCCGTACCGCTACATGAAGGCCGGCGTGATCCTGACCGAGCTGTCACTCCAGAGTGCGTGCCAGGCGGACCTGTTCGTGCCGAAGGCCGCGGAAAAGACGGAGTTGTGGGAGGCGCTGGACCGGATCAACCGCCAGTTCGGGCGGCACACCGTCGCTCTCGCGTCGCAGGGCTCGCCCTCGGCACGCGTCGAGATGGACGCCGGTCGCGGAGGGCCGGCCTGGGCCATGCGCCGCGAGATGATGAGCCCGCGCTACACCGTCAGCTGGGACGACCTGCCGACGGCCGCGTAGGCCCGCCCTCGAGGACGCCCTGGACTTGCCAGAGGCATCGCTGCGGCGTTCTCCGCGCGCACCCAACCACCAGCCGTCATCCCCTCGCACCCGGGGACCCGAGTCTTCGAGGACGACGCAGCCAACGACGGTGGAGAAGGGAGCGATCACGAGAGCGTAGCGGCCCTGCTTGCCGAAGCGGAGCGACGCCCTCGAGGACGAGGCGGCGTGAAAAGGCTGTAGCCGCCGGGCAGCTTATCTGAACTCCGTCTAGTTTAGACTCAGTCCACACAAGCCGCGATGCTCCGCCTCGCTCTCCTCTCCACCATCGTCCTCGCCGGCTGCGCCGCGCCCGAGCGGTCCGAGGCGGTCTCGGCAGAAGCCTCGTCGGAGCGGCGGATCGTGACGCTGGGCGGGCCGGTCACCGAGATCACGCACGCGCTCGGCCTCGAGGGCGAGGTCGTTGGGACGGACCGGTCGAGCCTGTACCCGGCCTCGATCCTGGACAAGCCACGGCTCGACTACTTCCGCCAGACGTCGGCCGAGGGCGTGCTGTCGCTCAACCCGACGATGGTCGTCGCGATCGAGGGGACCGGGCCGCCCGGCGTCCTCGATCAGATCCGAGCGGCCGGCGTCACCGTCGAGGTCGTCCCGGAGGTCACCGACCTCGAGGGCGCCGAAGACCGCGTCCGGCGCGTCGCCGCGATCTACGGCGTCGGGGACCAAGCCGAGCCCGTCGTCGCGCAGATGCGGTCCGAGCTCGGGGCCGTGGAGCCTGTCGAGGGCGTGAGAGCCTTGTTCGTCTACGCGAGAGGCGCCGGCGTCGTGATGGTGTCCGGGACGAACAACGCGGCCGACACGGTGCTGCGGATGGCCGGCGCCGAGAACGTCGTGACCGCCTTCCAAGACTTCCGCCCGCTGACCGCCGAGGCCGTCGCCGACGCCTCGCCCGACGTCATTGTGATCCCCGAGCGCGGCCTCGAGAGCATGGGCGGCATCGACGGGCTGCTCCGGCAACCGGGGCTGGCCCAGACGCCGGCCGGCCAGGCTC
>NZ_JBARYR010000672.1:0-6138 GCF_049648075.1 Rubrivirga sp.
GGGCGACGGCGAGGTGGTCCCGGCCAACTACAACGACCCGGGCCAGATCGTGATCTCGGGCGACGGCGCGGCCGTCGAGCGAGCCGGCGCGCTCGCCCTCGAGGCCGGCGCTCGGCGCGTGGTCGCTCTGCCGGTGTCGGGCGCGTTCCACAGCCCGCTGATGGCGTTCGCGAGGGAGGGCCTGGCCGAGACGCTCGCCGCCCTCGAGGTCAGGGTCCCGTCGTGCCCGGTCGTCCTCAACGTGACCGCCGAGCCGACGACCGATCCCGACGCGATCCGCACGCGCTTGCTCGACCAGCTCACGTCGCCCGTCCGCTGGGCGCAGTCACTCGATCGGATGAAGGCCGACGGTGCCGAGCGCTTCGTCGAGGTCGGCACGGGCAAGGTGCTGTCGGGTCTGGTGCGCCGGACGCTCGGCCGAGACGCCGCGACCGCTCAGGCAGGGACGGCGCCCGACCTCGAGGCGTTCGCGAGCTAGCTGGGGAGCCGTTTCCCCGTACTCTGCGGGAATGGACGACTCTCCGCAGGACGGCTCACGACAGGCCTGGTTCGGGCGTCACGACTGGCGCCGGTCGTGGCTCGGCCCGGTCCTGATCGGGCTGGCCTACGGGCTGATGGCCCGGCTCTTCTTCGGCCTCGAGGTTCTCGAGACCTTGTTCGGCATCATGACGATGTCGTTCATCTTCTTGGTGCCGATGGTGATCGGGGTGATCGCCGTTCAGTGGCGCGCTAAGGAGTCGTCGTGGGCGACGGCCGTCTTCTTTCCCTGGGTACCGACGCTGTTGACGATCGCGACCACGCTGGTGCTGGCATGGGAAGGCCTGATCTGCGCCGTCGTTTGGGTGCCGATCTCGCTCGTGTGCGCGTCGCTCGGCGGCGTCATCGGGAAGGTCGCGCGGTCCTCGAGGTCGCCTCGCGGCCTAGCGTTCGCGTTGGCCGCGCTTCCGGTCGTGTTCGCGCCGATGGAGAACCAGATGCCGGACCCGGTCGTGTCGCGCACCGTCCTCGATTCGATCGTCATCGAGGCCGACCCCGAGACGGTGTGGCGTGAGATCCGCGAGGTCCGGCCCATCGAGGACCACGAGCTGGGCAACTCGCTCGCCTACCGGATCGGGTTCCCACGTCCCATCGAGGCTCGACTCGAAGGCGAGGGCGTCGGATCGGTCCGCTACGCGACGTTCGGCGGTGGCGTGGTGTTCATCGAGGACGTGACGGAGTGGGTCGAGAACGAGTCCATCGCGTTCACCATCGACGCCTCCGCGGTGCCGTCCACGACGTTCGACCAGCACGTGGCGGTCGGCGGGCGCTTTTTCGACGTGCTCTCGGGTCGCTACGAGATCGAGGACCTGGGCGACGGTCGCGTCGCGCTCCACTTGGCGAGCGAGCAGCGGCTGGCGACGCGGTTCAACCCGTACACGCAGATCTGGACGGACCGCTTCATGAGCGACATCCAAAGCACCATCCTCGAGGTCGTGAAGGCGCGCGCCGAGGCGGTGTAGCGTCCTCGAGGGCGGCACATCGAGGTCGGCATGGGCACACCAGCGGTGTGCCCCTACGTGAGCCTCGTTGTCTTCGAGGACATGCGGGTTGGTGCGACCTCGAGGACGGCTCGACCCGTGTTCGTTCCCCTGACGCGTCCTCGAGGTCGGCGTGCGATCTTTCGGTCCCTCTACCGACGCACCCATGACTCTCGACCTCACCGACAAGACCGTCCTCGTCACCGGCGGCACGCGCGGGATCGGCCGCGCCATCGTCGAGGCCGCGGCCCATGCCGGCGCGAACGTCGCGTTCACCTACCGTTCGTCCGTCGAGACAGCCACCGAGCTCGTCGAGTCGCTGGGAGGCCCGGACAAAGCCCTCGCCATCCAGGCCGACGCCGCTAGCGCCGACGACGCCATCGCCTCCGTCCAAGCCGTGACCGCGAAGTGGGGCCGGATCGACGGGCTGGTCGTCAACGCCGGCATCACCAAGGATGGGTTGATGATCCGGATGGACGCCGACGCGTGGCAGTCCGTGATCGACACCAACCTGACCGGCGCGTTCCACGTCGCCAAGGCCGCCTACCGGCCGATGATGAAGCAGCGCGCGGGCAGCATCGTCACGATCTCGTCGGTCGTCGGCGTGATGGGGAACGCGGGGCAGGCGAACTACGCGGCCTCGAAGGCGGGCCTGATCGGGTTCACCAAGAGCCTGGCGCGCGAGCTGGGCGGGCGCGGCGTCCGCGCGAACGTGGTCGCGCCCGGCTACATCGAGACCGACATGACGGCGGGCCTGGGCGACGCGGCCGACGGCCTCAAGGGCCAGATCCCACTCGGTCGCCTGGGCCAGCCCGACGACATCGCCGCGGCCGTCCTCTACCTGCTCTCCGACGTCTCGACGTACGTCACCGGCCACGTCCTCCACGTCGACGGCGGCCTAGCGATGTAGCCGTCCTCGAGGTCGGTTCAAGCTCTGCGCGGCGACCTCGAGGTCGGCCTGCAGGCCGCGGTCCGACTGTAGCGACCGCCTCGCGCTCGCCCCCGAGCCTGCCTGCCCCGTCCGACTCCTACGCTGCTCGAGGAGTCCCCTCTCCTCAAATGAGGAGGAGGACAGGGGGTGGTCTCTTCGTCCTCGAGGTCGCGTGCCCGCCCTCGAGGTCGGTTTCCTAGGAAACGGCGAGAGCGGGAGGTAGCTTGATTCTTCAAGGTGTAGCCCCCGGCAGGTGCTCCGCGCAACCGCCCCATGAGCGACCCGACTCCACCATCCGAGAGGCCGGGGACCCCCGAGGAGGGGCCGCGCGAGGTGCCGACGGTCGTCGGGGTCGGGGCGTCGGCGGGCGGGTTGGCCGCGCTCAAGGAGTTCTTCGACCACGTCCCCGAGGACTCCGGGCTCGCGTTCGTGATCGTGGTCCACCTCTCGCCCGAGCACGAGAGCCACCTTGCCGAGCTGCTCCAGCCCTCGGTCCGGGTCCCCGTCCAGCAGGTCACCGAGACGACGGAGCTCAAGCCGGACCACGTCTACGTCATTCCGCCCGGGCGCAACCTCTCGGCGGTGGACACGCACCTGCGGCTGACGCCGCTCGAGGAACGCCGCCGGAACCGGGCGCCCGTCGACCACTTTTTTCGCACGCTCGCGGCCACGTACGACGGCCACTCGATCGGCGTGATCCTGACGGGGACGGGCTCCGACGGGGCGTTGGGCGTGCGCGAGATCAAAGAGCGGAACGGGCTGGTCGTGGTCCAGGACCCCAACGAGGCCGAGTACGACGGGATGCCCCAGAGCGCGATCACGACCGGGGTCGTGGACTGGGTGCTCCCGCTCGCCGACGTCCCCGGCGCCATCCTCCGCTTTGCGCGGACCGAGCCCAGCGTCAACGTCCCGGCCGAGGACGAGCCCGTCGAGGCCGACGAGCGCCAGCTCTTGCAGCGCGTGCTCGCCCAGGTCCGCGCCCGGACAGGCCGGGACTTCTCGCGCTACAAGAGCGCCACGGTGCTCCGTCGGATCACACGCCGGATGCAGATCTGCAGCGTCGAGGACCTCGACGCGTACCTCAAGATCCTGCGGGGCACGCCCACCGAGGTCGCCTCCCTCGCCGACGACCTGCTCATCAACGTCACGAGCTTTTTCCGCGACCCCGAGGTGTTCGACCGGCTCGCGGAGACCGTCGTGCCGGGCCTGTTCGAGGGGCGCGGTCCGGACCAGGCCGTCCGCGTGTGGTCGGTCGGGTGCGCGACCGGTGAGGAGGCGTACTCGCTCGCGATCTTGCTCTTCGAGGAGGCCGCCCGGCTCGAGGAGCCGGCCACGTTCCAGGTCTTCGCCAGCGACCTGCACGAGCACTCGCTGGAGCGGGCCCGCGACGGGTTCTACGCCGGCGACATCGAGGCCGACGTGAGCGCCGAGCGGCTCCGGCGCTTTTTCCGCAAGGAGGACGGCGGCTACCGGATCCGCAAGGAGATCCGAGAGGCCGTCGTGTTCGCGCCACACAACCTGCTCTCGGACCCCCCGTTCTCGAAGCTGGACCTGGTCTCGTGCCGGAACCTCCTCATCTACCTCCAGCGCGACGTCCAGCGCGAGGTGATGGACCTGTTCCACTACGCGCTCCATCCCGACGGCGTGTTGGTGCTGGGGTCGTCGGAGACCGCGGACGCCGGGGACCTTTTCCGCACGGTTGACAAGCCGCTGTGCTTCTACCGCAAGCGGAACGTCCCCGCGCCCGACGTGCGGCTGCCGGTCTTCCCGATCACACACGCGGTGCTCCCGTCCCGTCCCGACGACGGCTCGGAAAGTGACGGCGACGTGCGCCGGGCGGTGTCGTTCGGGGCGCTCCACGAGCAGATCGTGGAGCGGTACGGGCCGCCGAGCGTGCTCGTGGGGCCGGAGGACCGCGTGGTCCACGTTTCCGCCCAGGCCGGCCGCTACCTCGTCCACCCCGGGGGCGAGATCACGACGCACGCGCTCAAGCTGGTCCGGCCCGAGCTCCGGCCCGAGCTCCGGACCGCGCTCTACGCCGCGAGGGAGCGCTCCGAGCCCGTCCGCACGGACCCGGTCGCGGTCGAGTTCGGCGGCCACTCTGAGACGGTCGCATTGGACGTGCGGCCGTCCCCCGACCCCGAGCATGAGGGCTACGTCCTGGTCCTGTTCGACGAACGCCCCGGTCCGGTCGAGGCCGCCCCCGACCCGTCGAAGACCGACGACAGCCAGGCCCGCCTCCACTCCGACCTCGACCGAACGCGCCAGCGCCTCCAGGCCCTGGTCGAGGAGTACGAGACGAGCCAGGAGGAGATGAGGGCGGCCAACGAGGAGCTCCAGAGCGCCAACGAGGAGCTTCGGAGCACGATGGAGGAGCTCGAGACGTCGAAGGAAGAGCTCCAGTCGATGAACGAGGAGCTCCAGACGGTCAACCAGGAGAACCGCCACAAGGTGGAGGAACTGGCCCAGCTCTCGGGCGACCTCAAGAACCTGATGGCCGCGACCCAGATCGCGACCCTGCTCCTGGACCGCGAGCTCCGGATCGTCCGGTTCACGCCGGGCGTCGCCGACCTGTTCAGCGTGCGTTTGGCGGACCGGGGCCGGCCGCTCGCGGACTTGACGCACCGCCTGGGCTACGACGACCTGCTGGCCGACGCCGAGCGCGTCCTGGCCACGCTCGTCCCCGTCGAGCGCGAGGTCAGCGACGACGGCGACCGCGGCTACCTCGCGCGCGTCCTGCCGTACCGGTCGGCCGAGGACCGGATCGAGGGCGTCGTGATCACGTTCGTCGACATCACGGCCCGGCGCGCCAGCGAGGTCGCGCTGCGACAGAGCGAGGAGCACTACCGGCTGCTCGTCGAGGGCGCGAGCGAGTACGCGATCCTGCTCCTCGACCTCGAGGGCTGTATCACCGGATGGAACACGGGCGCCAAGACCCTCTTCGGGTACGCCGAGGCCGACGTCACCGGGCACGGCGTCGACACGCTGTTCACGTCCGAGGACCGCGCCGCCGGCCAGCCCGAGGCCGAGAGGAAGACCGCCCTCGAGGACGGCCAGACCAGCGGCGACCGCTGGCACCTTCGCGCGGACGGCTCCCGCTTCTGGGCCTCGGGCGTCACGACGGTCCTCCGGGCCGACGGGGAGGTCCGCGGTTTCGCCAAGGTCCTGCGCGACAACACCGAGCAGAAGGAGGCCCAGGACGCGCTCCGCGACAGCGAGGCCCGCTACCGCTCCCTCTTCGAGTCGATCTCGGAGGGGTTCTCCGTGATCGAGATGGTCTACGCCGACGGCCGGCCCGTCGACTACCGGTTCGTCGAGACCAACCCCGCCTTCGAGCGTCAGTCCGGCCTCGAGGCCGTCGACGGGCGGACGGTCTTGGAGGCGATCCCGGACCTCGACCCGTTCTGGATCGAGACCTACGCACGCGTCGCTGAGACCGGCCAGCGGGCGCAGTTCGTCCAGGAGTCGACGGCCCTGGACCGTTGGTACGAGGTCGAGGCCTTCCGGGTCGGCGAGCCCGAGTCGCGCCGCGTCGCCGTCCTGTTCACGGACGTCTCGGAGCAACGGGCCGCGGAGCAGGCGCTCCGGGCGTCGGAGGCGCGGTTCCGACAGGCCGTCGACGCGGCGCGACTCGGGACGTGGGACTACGACGTGACGAGGGGGGCGGTCCGGCTGGACGAGCGCGCGCGC
>NZ_JBARYR010000673.1:0-2751 GCF_049648075.1 Rubrivirga sp.
GGGCGACGGCGAACGTGACCGCCACGACGCCCACGAACAGGCCCGGTCCGAGCGCGACGCGGTATGCGAACCCGTCGAGCCAGCGCTGCACGCCGACCACCGTCAGCGGGACGGCGATGGCGGCGCCGATGACGACCAGTCCCGCGTACTCGCGCGTCAGCAACACGACGACCTGGCGGACCGTCGCGCCCAACACGCGGCGGACGCCGATCTCTTTCCGCCTTCGCTCGGCGGTGTAGGCGGCCAGCCCCACGAGCCCCAGGCACGCCACGAGCACGGCGACCAACGCAAAGCCTCCGAGCACACGGCTCAGCCTCCGGTCGGCGTCGTACAAGCCCGCGATGTTCTCGTCCACGAACTGGGGCTCGAACGGGAGGTCGGGTTGGATCTCGGCCCAGGCCGCCTCCAGGCCCTCGAGGGCGGGACCCATCTGGCCGGGCTCGACGCGGGTCAGGATCCCTTGGTACTGACGCGCCGCACCGTCTTCGGTCGTCGCGGTGTGGATGACGATCGGACCGATCGCGTTGCGCATCGACTCGTAGGCGTAGTCCCCGACGACGCCGGCGACGACCATCTCCTCCTCGATCTGGAGCGCCTTGCCGACGGCCTCCTCCGGCGTCCAGCCCAGCAACTCCGCCGAGGCCTCGTTGAGCAGCGCCGACGGGCGGTCGTCCTCGAGGTCGGACCCGGCGACGAGCTCGGCGCCCAAGGCGTCGGCGTAGCCAGGGTTCGCGCTGACGACGGTGAACGAGAAGGATTCCTCCGGCCTCGAGGGATCGGCGGGCAAGCTGTATACGAAGCTCATCTGGCCAGGCGTCGCGTCGGCCCCGACCGCTACCGAGACGCCGGGCACCGCGAGCGCGGCGTCTCGCATGGCTTGCCAAGGCGTGGCCTCGCGCTCGCCTCCGTAGGAGAGGCCCTCGGTCGCTGGCAGCCAGACCAGCCCGTCCTTGACGAAGCCCAGGTCGGACTCGGTCGTGAACGCGATCTGCCGCAGGACGACGCCCGTCCCGGCCAGCAGCCCGATGGCGACGACGAACTGGGTCACGACCAGCACGCGGCGGAGCCCGCTCCCGCTCGGACGGCCCGTCGAGGACAGGGCGCCGCGCAGCACGTGGGCCGGGCGGAACCCCGAGAGGAAGAGAGCTGGGTACGCCCCCGCTACCAACCCGACGACGGTCGCGGCCATGACCACGGCGAGCACGAACCCGCCGCCTAGATCCGCGAGCAGCAAGTCCGAGCCGAAGGCGTCATTGAACGGCGTCAGGACGATCGCCGCCAGTCCGACCGCGACGAGGGCAGACACGAGTGTCAGCACGACGGACTCCGTCAGGAACTGGGCTGCCACGCCCCACCGGCCGGCCCCGACGGCCTTCCTGACGCCCACCTCGCGAGCGCGCCGCGTCGCCCGCGCCGTGGCCAGGTTGACGTAGTTGATGCCGCCTAGGAGAAGGATGAACAGCGCCGAGGCCCCGAACAGGCCGAGGTAGGCCGGGTCACCTCGGAAGCCGGCGGCGTGGTTGAGGTCCGACATGTAGAAGTCCGGGAGCGCGGTCCCGAAGTAGCGAGTCGGCGAATCGCTGTCTGGGAAGTGCGTTTGGGACACGCCAACGAGTTGCGCATCGAGGTCGGCGACGGTGGCGCTCGGGACCAGGCGCGCGTGCGTCCTCCACATCGAGGCACCCCACGAGTCCAGGCTGCGCCGCGTCTCGGGGAGCGTCTGGGCCGAGAGCACGGCGTCGAACGTGACCGTGGACGTCCTCGGCGGGTCGGTCGTGACGCCCGTGACGGTCAGGGTGCCCGGCTCGTCGTTGACCTCGGCCTCGAGGGTTTGGCCCACTGCGTTGGCCTCGCCGAACAGTTGCCGGGCCAGGCCCTCCGTCAAGACGACCGAGCCAGGCTCGCGCAGCGCCGTCTCGGCGTCGCCCTCGAGGACGGGAAACGAGAACACCTCGAAAAACCCGTCAGTCGCCGTCAGGACGCGGCCCTCGGCGGCGGCGCCTCCGGGCCGCGCGATCTCCCTCGGGCCGGCGCCCTGCGAAGTCAGCACGGCGCGCTGGACGGAGGGCACCCCGTCCTCGAGGGCGACGTGGAGCGGGTAGGGCGTCGAGGTCCCGGTGTGGGTTTCGTGGCCCCACTGGTTCTCGGAGGCGATGATGACGACCTCGTTGGCCCGGTCGTGGAACCGGTCGAACGAGAGCTCGGCGCGCATGAACAGGCCGATCAGCAAGCAGCACGTGAACGCGACCGCCAGGCCGACGCCGTTCAACAAGGCGTAGGCGCGGTCGCGGCGCAGGGTGCGCAAGGCGAGGCGGAGGTGGTGGGTGAGCATCGGGTGTGGGGGAGGTCCGTCCTCGAGGGCGGCGGAGCGGGCTACTCAGAGCGGACGGGTTCGGTGGCGGCGGCGCGAGCCACACGGCTAGGGTTCGAGTGAGGTCAGGCGGCGTCGGGGACGGCGCCCTTCGAGGACGGGTCCGGCGGGTGGATCTCGCCGGACATCACGTGCTCGCTCACCACGCGCCCGTCGAACAGGTTGACCACGCGCTGTGCGTACTCCGCGTCCGACGGGGAGTGGGTCACCATCACGATCGTCGTGCCGGCCGCGTTGAGCTCGGCGAGCAGGTCCATGACGGCCGCGCCGTTCTTGGAGTCGAGGTTGCCCGTCGGCTCGACGGCCAAGAGGAGCGACGGGCCCGCGACGACGGCGCGGGCGATCGCGACGCGCTGCTGCTGGCCGCCCGAGAGCTGCTG
>NZ_JBARYR010000674.1:0-2027 GCF_049648075.1 Rubrivirga sp.
TCCGAGGCCCCTCGGGGGCCGGCAAAACCGTCTTGCTGCGAGCGCTCGCCGGCTTGGACGCGCTCGACGAGGGCGCCCTAGAGAGCCGTCAGTCCAGCGTAGCCAACGCCGACGGGGCCGTCCGGGACCTGCCGCGGCACCGAGCGTCGGCGGCACTGGTGGCACAGCGGCCCGCGTTGTTCGACGGTACGGTCCGCGACAACCTCGAGGCCGCGTTCGGCTACGCGGTCCACACGTCGGCGTACGACGACGAGCGCGCTCGGCATCTCTTGGGGCAACTCGGCCGCGATCCCGACGTCCTCGATCAGCGGGTGGACGGACTCTCCGGAGGAGAGGCCCAGACGGTGGGACTGGTGCGGGCGCTCGTGACCGACCCCACCGTCCTTCTCTTGGACGAGCCGACTGCCGGCCTCGACCCCGAGCGGACGGCCGCCCTCGAGGCCGTCGTCGCGGCCTTCCTCGAGGGCGGAGACCGCGCCGTCGTCTGGACGGGCCACGACGCGGCCCAGATCGCCCGCGTCACCGACCGCGCCCTCGACCTGTGAACGCCGTCGACATCTCCGTCGGGCAGCTCGTCCTGGCCTCCGGTCTCCTGCTGGTCGCCATCGGCTTGTCGGTCGCGCTGCGGCTCGGGCTCACGAAGGGGTTGGCGGTCGCGGCGACGCGGATGGTGATCCAGCTGACGCTCGTCGGGCTCGTCCTCGAGTGGGTGTTCTCGAGCGAGAACGCGGTCGTGATCGTGGCCTTGGCGGTCGGAATGGCGCTTCTGGCGGGGCACGCGGCGGTGCGGCGGACCTCGAGGCGGTTTCCCGGCATCTGGCTCGACGCACTCGTGAGCGTGCTGGGAGCGTCGTTCATCGTGACCGGCGCGGCCGTGCTCGGCATCTTGCGCATCGAGCCGTGGTTTGATCCGCAGTACCTGATCCCGCTCCACGGCATGTTGCTGGGCAACGCGCTGACGGGCATCTCGCTCTCGCTTGACCGGTTCATGGAAGGCGCCTCCAGCGGGCGAGCGACCGTCGACGCCCGGTTGGCGCTCGGGGCCACGCGGTGGGAGGCGGCCCGGCCGCTGTTCCGCGAGGCCGTCCGGACCGGCCTCGTCCCGATCACGAACAGCATGGCCGTCATGGGCGTGGTCAGCCTGCCGGGCATGATGACGGGCCAGATCCTGGCGGGCGCGCCACCGGCCGAGGCCGTCCGCTACCAGATCCTGATCGTGTTCATGATCGCGGCCTGCGTCGCGCTCGCGTCGCTCGGCGTGGTCGGGCTGGCGTACCGACGCCTATTCACGCCGGACCACCGCTTCCATCCCGGGCACCTGCGAGACGCGTAGCTCGACCTCGAGGTCGGACCCGGGTCGAGGCAGCACGCCTTTGAGGTCGGCGAGCCGTCTCGCTAGTCGCTCGAAACCGGAACGCCTCGGGAGCAGAGCGCCGACCTCGAGGACGAAATCGGCAGAGCACTTGACAGCGCAAAGTCGACGCACTACTTTGCGACTCAAAGTCAGAACCGATGTCCTCCGACCGCCCCGCCCTCCGCCAGCACGAGCCGCCGCGCCCGCACGACGCGGCGGCGGCCGACAGCTTGCGGTTCATCCGCGAGACGATGGCCCGCGCGGGCACCTTCACGGCCGTCCCCGGCTGGGGCAGCGTCGCGATGGGCGTCACGGCAATCGCCGCCGCGTGGCTCGCCAGCCAGCAGGCGACCGTGAGCAGTTGGCTCACCGTCTGGACCGGCGAGGCGCTCGTCGGCCTGTTGATCGGCGTCTGGGCGACCACGGCCAAGGCGCGGCAGAGTGGCGCCCCCTTGCTGAGCGGCCAGGGCCGCAAGTTTCTGCTCGGCCTGCTTCCTGCTCTTTTGGCCGGCGTCGCGCTCACCCTCGCGATGTACGCCTTCGAAGCGACGCCCTCGAGGGCATACTCGGCCAACGAGACCAACCCGCTCGTCACGGCCTCGAGGGCGGTCCTGCCGGGCATGTGGCTCTTGCTCTACGGAGCCGGCGTCGCCTCGGCCGGGATGTTCTCGGT
>NZ_JBARYR010000675.1:0-2575 GCF_049648075.1 Rubrivirga sp.
AGTGCGGCAAGTGGTCCCGGACGAGCGCGTAGGTCCATGTCCCGGCGAGGGCCGCCACGAGGGCAGCCGCCATTACGCTCACGCCTCCGCCCAGGAGAGCGACGAGCGGTCCGGGGCACGCTCCCAAGAGCGCCCATCCGAACCCGAACGTGATGCCGCCCATCCAGTACCGAGCGCCAGGGACACGCGACGCGCTCCACTCCTTGGGTCGGACCGTGATGGGCTCGCCGTGGATCGTCGTGATGCCCCACCGCCGGATCGCCCATAGAGAGAGGGCCGCGGTCGCGACGGCCGACCCGATCACGCCGTACATGTGAAACGACTCGAACCGGAACATCTCGTAGATCCGAAACCAGGAGATCACCTGCGATTGGGTGAACACCAAGCCCAGCCCTGCGCCCAGCAAGCCGTACGTGAATAGCGCGAGGGGCTTGTTGCCCTCGTCCAGCGCTTGGTTGCGGAGAGGAGGCGGAACCTGCTCGCGGTCTAAGCACTCGGCCGGGCTGATCGGGCTCAGCACTGGGGTGCGAGCGGCGTGCCCATGCGAGACGCCGTCGCCGTGATGTGGGTCGGTGTCGGTCAGCATGGGTCTAGCCGAGGAGGATGGGGAGGAGAGCATGGACGACGATCAGGCCACCCACGAAGAAGCCGGCGACGGCGACGAGCGAGGGCACCTGGAGGTCTGCGAGTCCCGAGATGGCGTGGCCCGACGTGCAGCCGCCCGCCCACCGAGCTCCGAAGCCGACTAGAAAGCCTCCCCCTAGGACCATGAGCGCGCCAACAGGCGTGGCGAGTCCGGACCACGAGATGAGCTGTGCTGGGACCAGTCCCGTGACGTTTGTGACGCCAAGGTCAGTGAGTGCGGCGAGCGTGTTTGAGGAGAGCGCAATCGGCTGTCCGGGGTCAGCGAGCACACGGATGCCGATAAAACCCCCGACGCCGATCCCCAATGCGAAGACCAGGTTCCACATCCCGGTTCTCCGCCAGTCATAGCGCAGAAACGAGGGCCTGGCCGACTCTGATACGGGAAGGGCCGCGCACGCGTGGCGAAGATTGGCCGAGAGCCCGAAGACTTTGCCACCGACCACCAAGAGGGCGGGGACCATCAGCCCGATGAGAGGGCCAGCGACGTACCAAGGAAGAGGAGAGGCCGGGGACATACGAGGGGTACAACTGGTTGGTTGAACATACAACTGTTCGGTTTTCTACTTAGTTCGCGAAGGAACGACAAAGATGCCCGGCCTTAGATTTGTTCTCTCCAACCGGTCCCATGGCAGACCCCTCCCTCGTCCCGACAGATCTCCTCGAGGCCGCTGCCGCACGGTTTCGTCTCTTAGGCGACCCAACACGCTTGCGACTCCTACGATCGCTCTACGGAGCGGAGGAGATGGACGTCCAGTCGCTCGCCGACGAGACGGGCCAGAGTCACGCCAACACGTCGAAGCACCTGCGGCAGCTCGCCCAGGCCGGCGTCGTCGACGGGCGGCGGGACGGGCTCCACGTCTACTACCGGATCACGGACCCGACGCTCCAGCGACTCTGCGACCTGGTGTGCGACGCCCTCGAGGACGGCTAGCCGCGAGCGGACCGGTCCGCATGCGAGCGGTACGGAGTCGCCCTCGAGGGCGATCAGCTGCTGCACTAGGGCCGGCGGAAGCCCGCGCGCGTAGACTTCCCGTCCCCACTCCCTCTTCGTGTCCGTCTTCGCTACCGAGCCGCTCGCCGCGTTCAGCTACTTCTCGAGTCCGGTCGTCCCGATGACCGACCGGGACGCGAGCGACCTGCTACTCGCGGCCCGGCGCTTCAACGTCCAGCACCACGTCACGGGCAAGCTCGTCGTCCTCGAGGACGACGGACGGATCGCCCGGTTCGCGCAATGGATCGAGGGGCCGCCAGCGGCGCTGTGGATGTGCATCGGCCGGATCATGAGCGACCTCCGTCACGACAGCTTCGAGGTGTTGCATCGCGGCGTGGTCGAGCATCGTCGGTTCCCGGGCTGGGACATGGCGTTCCAACTCGCCGCCCCCGAGGCGTTCGCGGCCGAGGCGAGGGCCGTCGCGGTGAGGACTTAGTCGCGCCGCCCTCGAGGTCGGTGGAGGTCAGGAGGCGGGCGTCGGAGACGGGAACGCCTTTCCATGAGAGGCAAAGCGTTCCCCCGTCTCGCCCTCGAGGTCGCTCCTGAGCCGCCCTCGAACCGCTAGGTCGGCGCAGCCAGGCCGTGGCCGGGCGTTTGATAGACGTGGAGCGGACTCACTCCGTTTTCCATGCTCCTCCGACTCCGCAACGCCGCCGCCTCCATGGGCGAGCTCAGCCAGCGGCAGGACCGCGTGGCCCAGAACCTGGCCAACGCCAACACGGTCGGCTACCGTCGCGACCGGATGTTCGCGACCGCCCTGCGCGAGCGGATCGACGCCGAAGGCGCGCCACAAAGCTCCCGCGTCGCCGGCCAATACGCCGATGACACCGCTGGGTCCATGATCGAGACCGGAAACGCGCTCGACTTGGCCGTCGAGGGGACCGGCTTCTTCTCCGTCCAGGACGCCGACGGCCGTGTCCGCTTTACACGCGGCGGCGA
>NZ_JBARYR010000676.1:0-2089 GCF_049648075.1 Rubrivirga sp.
CATCTAGACGGTCGCAGGTCGCCAGCGTCGGTGCGCCCAGGCGGCGACGAGTTGGGCGGCTCCGATCCCGAGGACGAACGCGAGCGGCCCGCCCATCATGACGGTGATCGCGGAGCCGTAGCCGGCCGAGCTCGAGCCCAGGTCGAGGGCGACGAGTTGTAGGATGACGAACACGACGGCCGCGATCAGCCCGCCGAAGATGGCGCCGGGCAAAGCCGCCCACAACCGCTTCCCGGCTTGTCCCGCCAGCCGACCGGCAATGAGGCCCATCAGGCCGACCACGACGAGCCACGCGAGGTAGCTCGACGCGCGGACGGGGCCGCGCAACGGCGAGGCCGGCGCCCGCGCCGAGATCGCGAGCACGTCGCCGGGGACGCCTCCGAACCGACCGATGAGCACGTCGCCCTCGCGGCGGAGCGGGAGGGAGGTCGCCACGTCCCAGCCTGCGGGCACGCGGACCTCGAGGTCGAGCTGTCCGAACCCGGCCCATCGTCTCGCGGGCGCCAGGCTGTAGGCCAGTTGGTACACCTTGTTCGGGTGGCTGCCGTCGTCGTACGTCCCCGGTCGGGCGCGGTAGCGGACGCGGATCGAGTGCTGGCCGGCCGGGATCGCGACTTGGAAGCGCAGGCCGCTCGGGGCGCCGAACCCGTCGGAGACTTGGTAGTCGTAAGCGCTGCCGTCGAGGGCGGGCGTCTGCGACACGACGGTCCACGACGGCGGGACGGCCAGGGAGTCGACGCGTTCGGCCTCGACGGGGCGCTCGTTGAGCCAGACCTGAGCGACCTCGAGGTCGGAGCCGAGGGCGAGAAACTCGAGCGGCAGCACCCGGGCGAGCCCGGCGTTGACGATCCGGTACTCGGCCTCGATGGTGGCGTAGTCGGCGGCCCCGATGCGGGTCAGGTCGAGGACGAGTCGCTCTCTCGCGATGCGGAGCCCCTCGAGGTCGGCGGCGGGCTCGCCCGCCGGGGTGCCGGGGGAGATGGGCGAGGCCATGTTGGCCTGGGCCGGCAGGGCGAAGAGCAGGAGCAGCAGCGCGCGCATAGTGCAAGATCGCGCCGCCGTGGTGTTGACGACGTCCTCGAGGGCGGTGCTTCGCACGTCGGGACCTGGCCGACGGTATCAAGCTTGAGGCGCGATAAAAAATGGTTCAGTAGCGCAGACACCGACGTGAGAGCCGATTTGTCGGTAGCATCCGCACGTTATCCGTACTCGAGGGCGCGGGTTTATCGTGCCACCCGCCGCCGAATACCTGTTAGGCAGCCTCCCGCAGTGCAAGCGGGTCCACGAGCCCTGTGTTATCGCTCGACGCAGGTGTAACCTGCCCGACTCGGATGCGGTATCGTTCGCTCTCCTTCGCCCTCGGTCTCAGATGAAGTACCTCGCTGTTCTGCTCGTTGCTGTCGCGTGCGGTTGTGCCTCCACGACGCCCGTCATCCCTCAGACAACGGAACCTCCGACCCGGGTCGGCGACGCACGGCTCGCTGCAACCGTCCGGTTCCTGGCCTCCGACGAGATGCTCGGCCGACGGGCTGGCACGCCTGAGGCTGAGATCGCCGCCCGCTACATCGCCGAGCAGTTCCGGGCCGCTGGCGTCCAACCTGTGCCCGGGGCAGAAGACGGCTACTTCCAAGTGGTCCCGCTCCCCGACGGTGGCACGTCACGGAACGTCCTCGGCCTCGTGACCGGGTCCGACCCCGCGCTCCGAGACGAGGTCGTCGTCCTCACGGCCCACTACGACGGGCTCGGAGCGTCGATGGGCCAGCGCGGGGCGACGGCGGCCGACAGCGTCTTCAACGGAGCGCGCGACAACGGGATGGGCGTCGCAGCCCTGATCGCCGCTGCTCGAGACCTCGCCGAGTCCCCGCCCGCCCGCTCCGTCCTCCTGTTTGCGCCCGCGGCCGAGGAGTTGGGCCTCGTCGGGAGCCGGTACTACGTAGAGAACCCCCTCGTCCCGCTCCGCGAGACCGTCTTCGTGCTCAACACCGACGGGGCCGGGTACTCCGACACGTCGGTCATCGGGCTCATCGGCCAGGACCGGACCGGCGTTGGCTCGCTCGTCGAGGCCGGCGCCGCCGCGGCGGGTTTGGGC
>NZ_JBARYR010000677.1:0-1836 GCF_049648075.1 Rubrivirga sp.
GCACCTATGAGGGCGCGGGGAGGCCGGTTTCCCCGCAAGGCGCGTCATCCGCGCGCGCCTCCCACCGAGATATGAGCCAAAGGGCACAGAGGGGACTCCCCCTCCCGGCGCGAGCGCAGCCACCCCAGACAGCAGAAGGCCCCGCGCGTGGTGGAACACGCCGGGGCCGTGACCAGCAGGCCTGATGTTTCATGCCGGTATCCGACAGCGTAGCCGGTGGCTCCCCGGCCGCGCACGCTCGCGCACATTCACCCGATGCTCGTGCCCGAGGCCGTGAGGCCGTTCCGGTCGAGCGGGGCGTCTCGGGGCTGTACGTTCCAGTGGCACGTACAGTTAGTGCCACTGGTGACACATCTGCCCCCTTTCTCGTCGGTGCTGACGCCCCCTTCTGTGACTGGTTGAGCATCGCCCAGGAGCACCCCGAGCCCCACGAGCCGCTCCGAGACGGGCTCCTGCTGAAGCTCAACGACGCTACCGGCGACATCGAGCGATCCAGCGGCTGCTGGAAGAGCATCCCGGCCAGTCACGACACCGCGGTGTCCATCCGCTCGGACGGTCACCGGGTGGAGCTGTCCGGCAACATCGGCAGGCTCGGCAGGCCCGACAACGTGTTCGGGTACTCGGTTCTCGATTGCGTCGGCCTCGCCAACCGGCTGCTCGGCTCCCTCGGGCTCCCGCCGTTCACCCCCGGCGTCCGGGTTGCGCGCCAGGCCCGAGGCGCGAAGGCCACCCCCTTCGTCTGGACCGGCGCGACGCTCAGCCGTCTCGATCTGACGCGCAACCACGCCGCCGGCTCCGCCCGCGAGGCCTCCGACGCGCTCGACGCGCTCAAGCGTCAGAAGATCAGCCGCAAGGAGCCTCGCGCGTGGGAGAACACCGTGTGTCACGGCAGCCCCAAGTACATCGACCGGAAGGCCTACCTCAAGGGCGTGGAGATCCGCGAGCGGCTGAAGGCCCTCCGGCGGTCCGGCAAGTCCCAGCCTCCGTCGCGCGAGCGGGTCCGGTACCTCGAGCACCTCGCCGACTGGTGCGACCGGAACGGGCTCGTCCGCATCGAGCCGAAGTTCTCCCAGCGCGCGCTCGATCAGAAGCGGCTCCGCTACCTTGGCGACCTGAGCGACGAGCTGCTCGGCCAGGCTCACGCGAAGGAGGAGATGCTCGTGCTCGACCGACTCGAAGGTGATCCGCCCGGCGTCCAGAAGCTCAAGCCCGCCGAGGCCGGCATGTACCACGCGTACATGCGCGGGGTTCCTGGGCAGAGCTCCGGATACTCGCGCCGCACGCGCTACCGCCACCGCGCAGCGATCCTCGCGGCCACCGGCGTCGATGTCTTCGGCCCCGTCGCCGTCGAGTACGTCCCGGAGAAGCCGCGTCGTTTCAACCTGCGTCCCATCGGCCCCCCGGACTTCTACCGCGAGCACCTCGCCGCCTGAGCCAGGTCCACCGCGTTGGCTCGACCTCGCGCGCACCGCCGCAGCCTCCTGACGGCTCCCCGAGGACGCCGCGCGACCGTACTGCCCGGCAGGCCCCCACCGACCCGGTCGGGCCTCCCTTCCGTCCCTCGTCCGGCCTAACAGGCCGGTCGAGGGTCGGTTGGGAGTGCCTGTCTGGGGCCGGTTGTACACCGCCGCAGGCACCCTTCCCCGCTGGCCCATCTGGCGCTCCCTCGGGTCGCTGCACCGGTCCGAACGGTACGACCTTACCGAGCCGGAATTAGTCGGCAATTCAAGGGTAATTAGCTTGATCGGTATATGCTTACCGCCGATACTGGGGCTCCACTGAAGGAGTCCCGCGCATGACCGTTGACCTGCCTGAGTACACCCGCCGCACGCTCGC
>NZ_JBARYR010000678.1:0-2235 GCF_049648075.1 Rubrivirga sp.
GGAGCCGACCTCGAGGGCGGCTAGTCGTCGTGCAGCGTGTGCGTCCGGATCTTCTCGCACAGCTCGACGGCGCGGCGCTCTCGCGTCTCGGCTCGCGTGGGGTAGGCGACGTGGGTCCCGAGCGACCGCTGCTTTCCCGCCGAGAACGTCGAGAACCGGGCCGCAGCGTCGGGATCGGCCTCGAGGGCGGCCTCGAACTCCGGCGGCAGGTGGACCGTGGCCGGGTCGGTCGGCTCGACCTCGATGAAGGCCGTGTCGCCCAGGGACAGCCCCGCGCGCCGCAAGACCTGCTTGCCGAAGCGGAGGTGGGGCGTGCCGTTCTTACGGCCGTGAACGACGCGGCGAAACGGAACGTCGCAGAGCGTCCCGACCACCGCTCGCGCGCCCTCGAGGGCGTCGTCCACCTCTGGTGGAACGGGGACGTAGTGCATCCCGCCAGAAACGGCGTCGCAAAGAACGGGACCGGCGAAAAGCTGCATGGTCGGGACGTGTCGTGCGTGATCGAGCTCTGCGTCACGTACCGACGTTCCACGACAGGGCCTGAGTCAGCCGCTCGGCGGCCTCGTCGAGGGCGCATCGCAGGAGCCAGTCGTGGGCGTGGCGACGCTGGATCCAGACGTCGGTACCACGCCGATGGATCGCCTCGATGGTTCGCAGCGAGGTGTGCCACGGAGTGCCACCCGACGTTCGCCGGAACGTGAGACGCTCGGTGTCGACGGTGACGTGGCCGATGTTCTTCCGCTCCCACGCGCTCGGCCACGCGCCGCCCAACCGCTTGACGACCGTCGACGCTTGGGCGGAACCAAACCACCCGTGGTCGGCCTGTGCGACCTCGGCAGTGAGCACCTTCCGCCACCGCACGTCGTCGAACCGGAAGACGAGTCCGCCGGGGTCTCGGCGAGGAGGGAGATCGTCGTCCGACCTCGAGGCAGGCTCTGGCGAGACGGGGACGGAGTGTCGCACGTCCTCGACGGCGTAGTACAGGTGTCGGTACAGGTCGTCCCGATGCTCTCCCGCGTCGATGAAGTAGCGACGCCCGCCAGCTAGGCGGATCACGGCGCCGTTTCGGAATCGCAGGGTTTGCTCCACATTGTCGAGGGCGAGCGTGTCCGGGATCGCGCGCTCGGCCTGGAGCACCAGACGCCGATCCGTCACGACGGCGACGCCGTCCCGCTTCGAGCCCTTGAGCACGGACGGTGGGACAATGAGCATCTCCGTCTTCCCGGCCTGTACCGCCGCGTACCCCGCCCACGACGTCAGCTTCGAGGCGTGCGCGTACCGCCACCACGCCGCCGCCTGAAACCGCACCCCCTCTGTCCCGGCCAGCCCGACCTCGGCCTTGGGTTCGGGTCTCTCCCCGTTCTGAGCCTGCCACCTCGCGCGAGCCCCGTCGAGCATCGTCTCGATCTCCGCCGTGACCTCGACGTCGAGGTCGGCCGCGGTCTCGAGGATGGCCTTCTCCTCGTCGGGCGACAGGAGCCCGTCGCTGAGTGCGTGCGCCACCGGCCGAAGCAGCCGGTCCTTGGCCAGAACGGCATAGGCGCCCTCGGCCAATTGGGGGTCGAGTTTGAGCGCGTGCTGAAGCTTGTACAGCAACAGCCGCTCCTCGACGCAGAGCCGGCCGTCCTCGAGGGCGTCCGTGACCGCGAGCCCGAACGCCCGCTCGTGGGCCGAGCGGAGGTCGGCGCCGGCGAGGGCGAGCGTGTCTGCGATGTGGGCCAGGACCGACCGGTCGTTCGCGTCGAGGTCGCCGGTCGAGAGCCGGGCGTCCAAGACCTGCTGGTACAGCCCGAGCCGTTGCTCCGGGTAGTACCTCTTCAAGTCGACGCCCCGCTGCCGCGAGATCCGGTCGCGGTCCGAAGGCCCAAACACTGCGAGCGAGTCGGCGGCGGCGATCAAGTTGTGGAGCTCGACGAACGCGTTCCATTCGGGCTCGCGGCCTCGGCGGGAAGGCTGAGGATGGAGAAGGTCGAGGTCGAGCGACGTCAGGGGTCCGAAGGTTGGGCGCAGGGAAGGTGACAGCGTGGTCTCCCCAGCGCAAGCGGAAACCCCGCATTTGTAGAGCCCGCAACACCGCGCCTGTATGGCCTCGACGTGTCGGCCTCGAGGACGGCGTGCCCACTGCGGTGTCGCGGACACCGCCCCCTGTCCCCCTCCTCATGCAACGAGGGAGGACTCGACCTAGCGACCTCGAGGGCGGGGCTCCGTCGAGGGCGGATCGGCCTCGAGGGTGGG
>NZ_JBARYR010000679.1:0-4954 GCF_049648075.1 Rubrivirga sp.
GGTGGAGGGTTCGGTGGCGGCTTTGGCGGCGGCGGATTCGGCGGCGGTGGCTTCGGTGGGTTTGGCGGCGGCTTCGGCGGCGGCGGCGGCGCGGGCGGAAGCTGGTAGACCGGCCTCGAGTACGCCCTTGTGGTTCCGACCTCGAGGCCGGCTATCTTGGTAGGATGGACCGCATCGCGACCCTCCAGCAGTTCCTCCACGACGACCCCGACGACCCGTTCACGCGGTTCGCGCTCGCGCAGGAGTTCGCCAAGCGGGGAGATGCCGACCAAGCGCTCGAGTACTACGAAGGGCTCGTCGAGGGCAATCCAGGCTATGTGGGCACGTATTACCATCTCGGCGCGCTCTACCGCGCGCTCGGACGCGACGACGACGCTCTCGGGACGTACCGGGCCGGCATCGACATCGCGACCTCCGCAGGCGACACCCACGCCCGCGCCGAGCTCCAGAGCGCTCTGCTCGAGGCCGAGTTTGACGATTGACTAGCACCATGACCCGACTCCTCCTCTTCGTCGTTGCGCTGCTGGTGCCCGTCGTGGCGCTCGCTCAGCCGAGCACGTACGTGGTGCAGCCCGGCGACACGCTCTTCCGCATCTCGCGAGCCCATGGGCTCACCGTCCAAGAGCTCCAAGACCTCAACAACCTGTCGGACACGTACATCTCGGTCGGCCAGACGCTGCGTGTCCGAGCCCGGGGAGGCCAGCGGCCGACGCCTCCCACGCCGCCGCCGACGAGTCCGGGAGTGGACGTTCCGGTGAGCCCCACGCCGGACCCCCGGCCGGATCCGCCTGCGCGCGGGTCGGCGTCGTCCGGCGTCGTCCACGTCGTCCAGCCCGGCGAGACTCTGTTCCGCATCGCTCTGCGCTACGACACCAGCGTCGACGACCTCCGACGGCTCAACGGCATCCGCGGCGACCAGATCGAGGTCGGCCAGCGGTTGGTCGTCGGCGCCCCGACGCGGGGGCAGGGTGCGTCCGGGACGGCGCCTGTGGCTCTCGGCCCGGCACGCGACTGGTCCATCAACGACACGACGGTCCCTGCGGACCTGGTCCACTTCGTCGAGCCCGGCGAGACGCTGTACTCGATCGCCTCCGCGTTCGGCCTCGATGTCGACGCTCTCGCCCGCACGAATGCGATCTCGACCGCGCCCTTGACGCCGGGCGCAATGCTGATCCTGCCCGAGTCCGTCAACCCGGCCCTCGCGCTCAACCCCGAGCTCGGACCGGCTGACGACGACGGGCTGGCGCTGGTCTACCCCGACGTGATGCGCGGGCGCCCGACGGCGAGCAACGAGCCGTACGACCCGCTCGAGTTCACCGTCAGCCACCGCGACTACCCCTTCGGGACGGTCCTGCTCGTCACGAACCCGTCGAGCGGGCGGAGCACGTTCGTGAGGGTGATCGACCGGGGGCCGGTGAGCCGCGCCTACCTCGTCGAGCTGTCCGCCGCGGCGGCGACCGCCCTCGAGCTCGACCCGAACGCCGCACGGCGCGTCGAGCTGCGCGAGATCCCGTAGTCGACCTCGAGGACGGCTGAGGAGAGCCTGAGGTCCGCGCCCTCGAGGCCGGCCCGCCCTCGAGGACGCTTAACGCGGATCACTCATTCTGATGAGACCTCGAGGTCGGACGAGGCTGCTGGCCTCTCACGAAGGCCTCACGGCACGAGCGGCCCACCCTCAAGGTGAGACGCGGACCCGGAGTGATGTTGTGGGCTCTCCACCACATCTGTTATGCGAATCGCACTCCTGGCCGCCCTCGTCGCGGTCTCCTTTGCTCCCGCGTCGGCTCAAGACGCCGAGCCCACGTCCACCATCGCCCAGGTCCTCGAGGCCGACGGCCGGTTTACGGTTCTCCTCGGCGCCGTCGAGACGGCCGGGCTCGGCAACGCCCTCTCCAACGCCGGCCCGTTGACGGTCTTTGCCCCGACCGACAGCGCGTTCGCGGCCCTTCCCGAGGGGACGCTCGACGCCCTCACGCCCGACGACCTCCGCGCCGTCATTCTAGGACACGTCGTGGAAGGGGCGGTGTCCTCGAGTGCGGCGGCCGAGGTCGGCGAGGCCGTGTCGGTATCGGGCGTTCCCCTCGTGTTCAGCACCGAGAGCGGCTTGTCCGTCAACGGCGCGCCCGTCCTCGAGGGCGACGTCGCCGCGACGAACGGCGTCGTCCACGTGCTCGATGCGGTTCTCCTGCCGCCGCCGTCGGCACCCATCGAGGACGGCATGTAGACCGCAACGTGGGGGACGGCCGCGCGTAGGGGAGGAGATCCACTCCGCCGCCATGCCGTCCCCCGCCGACGAGATCGCCAGCCTCGCCGCGTCTGTTTCACCGACGGACGCGGCGCCGCCGTCTGGCGCGCCGCCCTCGAGGCCGACCGGCTACTGGGACACGACCCGGTCGGCGACGTACGGCTTCCTGGCCGCGCTACCCCTTTTCGTTCTCTACGAGGTCGGCATCTTGCTGGCCAACACGGGGCCGGGCGAGATCCGCGTCGGGGCCGATGTGTGGCTCAAGTCCATCTTGGCGTCCATCGGCGGGATGGGGTGGGCTGCGCTGGGCGCTGCCGTCGTCCTGATCGGGCTCGGCGTCTGGTGGTACGACCGGAACCGCCGGCCTGCTATCGTGCCGCGCTACTTCGTGCTTTTGATCGCGGAGTCTCTGGCCTACGCCATCGTCTTGGCGATCCTCGTTGGCGGAGTCGTCGGCCTGCTGTTCGGCATGTGGGTCGTGCCGGACCTGGTTCTGGCCCAGCTGAGCGAGTTGGGGCTCGGCCTCCAGCTGGCGCTCAGCATCGGGGCGGGGTTGTACGAGGAGCTGGTGTTCCGGGTCATCCTCGTCGGCGGGCTGTTCTGGGGTCTCAAGAGTCTGACCGGCCTCGAGCAGAACCGGGCCTACCTGATCGCGGCCGTCTTGGGTGCGCTGGTCTTCAGTGGCGTCCATCACATCGGAACGTTCGGCGACCCGTTCACGCTGTCCGTGTTCACGTTCCGGTTCCTGTTCGGGCTCGCCTTGAACGCCGTCTTCCTGCTGCGCGGGTTCGCGCTCGCCGCCTGGACCCACGCCCTGTACGACGTGCTGGTCGTGACGGGTGGGCTCTAGTCAGAGGCGCTTGGCCTAGCCACTCCGGGTCCGCCCTCGAGGGCGGACCGGCCTGGTCCGTGTGGTTCCCCGCCCTCGGGACGACCTCGAGGGCGAGGGTGGCGCGATCAGTTCGAGATCGTCCACTCGACGTAGTCGCCCGGGCCGATCCCGATCGAGTACGTGTCGAGGGCGACCTCGCCTTCGACGAGGGCCATCAGGTCCCAGCACCCCGTGCTGAGCTCGACCTCGAGTTCGTCGCCGGGCTCGAGGACGTACTGGCCGAGCAAGTCGTCCTCCCATTCGTCGGTCCCGCAGTCGGAGGCGTAGACGTGGGTGACGACGTAGTCGCTCGCGTTGAACAGCGAGACGATGCCCGTCGAGGGCGGTGCGAAGGCGGCGAGGAGGAAGACACTGGCGAGGGCCAGGGGGCGAAAAGCACGCATGAGCGCTGGGGGATGGGGTCTGCAACGGAGGTGTCCGACCTAGTTGTAAACACTGAGTTTGTGCCTGGCGCGCATCACGCGACGTCATCTTCGCTTTGTCGCCGACCGTGGCGCTACGGCCTCGAGGTCGTATCCGCTCTCGATTCCACGTCCTTGAGGCCATCGCCTGTGCATCTTGGAACCCCCACTCCTCGCTCGAATGCACCCCGACAGCTTGGCCGTTCATGCCGGCCGCGACGACCTGCGCCGGCTCGGCGTCCACGCGCTGCCCATCGACCTGTCGACGACGTACCCGTTCGAGTCGCTCGACGAGGCCGTCGGGAGCCTGGACGCGATGATGGCCGGCGGTGGGCCTGCTGAGCGCGGCGGCCCGATCTACTCCCGTTTGCACAGCCCGACGGTCGCCCGCTTCGAGGACGGACTGGCCGCCCTCGAGGGCGCCGACGCGTCGGTCGCGTTCGGGTCCGGGATGGCGGCGCTGACGGCCGTCGTCCAGGCAGCGATCTGGGACGGAAACCGCCACGTCGTCGGCGTGAAGCCGATCTATGGGACAACGGACCGGCTGGTCTCGTCGGGCGTGCTGGGCACCGAAGTGGCGTGGACGGACCAGGGCGGCGTCGCGTCCTCAATGCGGCCGGACACCGGCTTGGTCATGATCGAGACGCCGGTCAACCCGACGCTCGACCTGGTCGACATCGAGGCCGTGGTCCAGGCCGCGGGCGACGTGCCCGTCGTGGTCGACTCGACGTTCGCGACGCCGGTCTTACAACAGCCGTTGGCCCACGGCGCCGCGTTCGTGATGCACAGCGCGACCAAGTTTATCGGCGGACACGGCGACGTGTTGGCGGGCGTCGTCGCGTGCTCACACGAGTTGGCCGCTCGGCTTCGGCAGGTCCGCATCCTGACCGGCGCCATCCTACACCCGCAGGGCGCGTACCTGCTCCATCGAGGACTCGCAACGCTGCCGCTACGGGTCCGCCGGTCCCAAGAGACCGCGACGACGCTGGCGGAGCGGCTGAGCGAGCACCCGGGCGTGGGCGCGGTGTACCACCCGAGCGTCCCTGGCCGCGACCCTCAAGGCTTGGTCGGGACGCAGATGAGCGGACCAGGACCGATGCTGTCGTTCGAGGTCCTCGGCCTCGAGGGCGAGTCGGACGGCGACGGGGCGTTCGCGGCGGCGGACGGTTTCCTGCGCTCGGTCCGACTCGCGACGCCGGCCGTCAGCTTGGGATCGACCGACACGCTCGTGCAGCACCCGGCCGGCCTCACGCAACGCGTCGCGTCCGGCGACGCGCCCGGCAAGATCACGGCGGGTCTCGTGCGCGTCTCCGTCGGCCTCGAGGACGCGGACGACCTGTGGCACGATTTCGAGAGGGCCATCGAGACCGGGAGGCGGGGCTAACCCGCCGCGACATGCTCACACCGAGATGCCGT
>NZ_JBARYR010000680.1:0-2132 GCF_049648075.1 Rubrivirga sp.
GACGGCACCATCGAGGTCATCGCCACCGACCACGCGCCGCACGCGGGCTACGAGAAGGAGGTCGAGGTTATCGAGGCCCCGTTCGGCATCCTGGGCCTGGAGACGTGCTGGCCCCTCACCGTCCGCGACCTGGTCCGGCCGGGCGTGATCGGCCTCGAGGACGCGCTCAGGATGCTGGCCGTGGCCCCACGCGAGGTCCTGGGCCTCGACGTCCCGGCCCTCGAGGTCGGCGCCGCGGCCAACCTGACCGTCTTCGACGCCGAGACCGAGTGGACGTTCGAGGAGCGCCACATCCAGTCGAAGTCGCACAACACGCCGTTCGTCGGCGAGCCGATGGTGGGGCGGGCGTGGGCCGTCGTCAACAACGGGCTGCTCGTCGAGGCCCAGGCATGACGTTCTACACCCAGCATCTCGTCCTCGAGGACGTTCCGAGCGTGGATGCGCGCCCAGGGGAGATCCTGCGGTTTGCCGCAGGAATTAGCGGGTACGCCGGCGTCGAGGCCGATTGGTTGAAGAAGCTTCTCACAGATTGGCACCGACACAGCGCGGCGATGTCGCTCGACGACATCCTACGAGTCTTGTACGTGTTGGGATCGATCGTCTCCAAAAAGGGAGGTCCATCTGGCCCGTACGACCAGAACCTGGAGGCGATGCGCCGCCTCATTGGCGACGTCCGGGCTCGTCTCGAGCGGCCCACCCTCGAGGTCTGGCGCGGCGACATCACCACCCTCGAGGTCGACGCGGTCGTCAGCGCGGCCAACGAGGCGTTGCGGGGAGGCGGAGGAGTGGATCGAGCGATTCACCAAGCCGCAGGGCCTGAACTGATCGAAGCGTGCCTCGCTATTCCCGAGGTTCGTCCCGAGGTCCGGTGCCCTCGGGGGCAGGCTCGCATCACGCCCGGCTTTCAGCTTCCGGCGCGGTGGGTGATTCACACCGTCGGACCGGTGTGGCACGGGAGGGACCGCGGCGAGAGCGGCACGTTGGCCGCCGCCTACCGGAGCTGCCTCCAGGTCGCGAGGGGCTATGGGCTGGAAACCGTCGCTTTCCCAGCGATATCGACAGGGATCTACGGAGCCGAAGCCGGCCGTGCGGCCGGGATCGCGGCGAGGACAATTCGCAAGTGGCAGGAAAGCCGGCCGCATCCGACCAAGGCCACGCTGGTCGCGTTCGACGACGAGACCGAGGACGCCTTGCGCGCGGCGGTCGGCGCGTAGCTCTTGTTCGTCCTCGAGGTCGGGTCTCCTATCTTCGAGCATGGACATCACGCCCGCCTCTCTCCGCGCCGACACGATCGGTTCCGACGCCGTCGTCGAGACGCCCTTCGGACGTCGCCCGTTGGTCTACGCCGATTTTACCGCGTCCGGTCGCCAGCTCCGGTCCATCGAGGACCAGCTGCTCGCGCTCGCGCCGTACTACGCGAACGCGCACACCGAGGACAGCCTGACCGGCCGGACGGCCACGACGCTGCTCCACGACGCCGAGACGGCCATCAAGGACGCCGTCCACGCGGGACCGGGCGGCAAGGTCGTATGCTGCGGCAACGGGTCGACCGGCGCGATCCACAAGCTCCAGGAGATCCTGGGCATCGCGATCCCGCCTGCCACGCTGCGCGACATCACGAACCGGTTGGCGTCGGCCGTCGGAGCGGAGACGGCCTCGAGGATAGCGCGCGACCTGCGCGAGCAAGGACCCGTCGTGTTCGTCGGACCCTACGAGCACCACTCGAACGAGGTCACCTGGCGAGAGGGGTTGTGCACCGTCGTCGAGGTCTGCCTCGATGACCACGGCCAGGTCTGCCTCGACGACCTCGAGGCCCAGCTCGCCGATCCCCGGTGGGAAGGGCGCCGCTTGATCGGGTCGTTCTCAGCGGCCTCGAACGTGACGGGGGTCATCGCGCCGGTCCACCAGATCGCCCGCGTGCTCCACGCCGCCGGAGCTCTCGCGCTGTTCGACTACGCGGCGGCTGGCCCGTACGTCGAGGTCGACATGATGCCCGACGACTCGGACGCACGGCTCGACGCCGTCTTCTTGTCGCCCCACAAGTTTCTGGGCGGTCCTGGCTCGGCAGGACTGCTCATCTTTGACGAGTCGCTGTACCCGCACGACCTGGCGCCGAGCGTCGGCGGCGGCGG
>NZ_JBARYR010000681.1:0-4569 GCF_049648075.1 Rubrivirga sp.
GGGCGACCTCGAGGGCGCACGGGCGGCAGCCGACGCGTCGCGCGCGGCGCTCGACAACCCGCTCGCGCTGGGAAGCGCCGCCGCGATCCGCGATTGGCTCTCGGACATGGACCTGTAGAGGCCTCCCAGCGACGGTCCGCCCTCGAGGTCGGACGCTTCCGGCCCTCAGTAGAGGCCGACAGGATCCACGTCGAGGTTGACGCGGTGGCCCGACGGCGTCTTGACGCGCTCGCCCGCCGTCGTGACGAGGGCGGCGAGCACGGACGACGGGAGCGCGCGCGGGGCCTTGACCATCAGGTGCATCCGCCACCACTTTTTGACCCGGCCGATGAGCGCAGGCACCGGCCCGAGGACCTCGACGCCGGCCACTTTCTGGGCCTCGGCGCGCAACGCGTCTCCCCACCGGTCCGCGAGCGCGCCCGTCGAGGACGCGTGCGGTCCCTTGACCTCCAAGCCGATGATGCGCGCGTACGGCGGGTAGTGGAGCGCCAAGCGTTCGCCGAGCTCGCCGAGTGCGAAGCCGTGGAAGTCATGGCCCAGCGCGAACCGGATGGCCGGGTGCTCCGGGTTGCGCGTTTGCAGGATGACCTCGCCCTCGAGTTCGTGTCTGCCGGCTCGGCCGGCGACCTGGGCCAAGAGTTGAAACGTCCGCTCGGCCGCGCGAAAGTCGGGCAAGAGCATCCCCGTGTCGGCCTCGACGACGCCGACGAGCGTGACGCGGGGGAAGTCGAGCCCCTTCGCGACCATCTGGGTGCCGAGCAGGACGTCGGCGTCGCCGCGCCCGAAGGCGTCTAGGATCCGGCGGTGGGCGCCCTTCCTCGAGGTCGTGTCCAGGTCCATGCGCAGGACGCGAGCGGACGGGAAGACCTCCGCGATCTCCTCCTCGACGCGCTGCGTGCCGCTTCCCAGCAGGCGCAGGTCGTCTTGGCCGCACTCGGGGCAGGGCCGGGGGATGCGCTCGGCGCGGCCGCAGTAGTGGCACCTGAGGTTGCGACTCGTCTTGTGGACGGTGAGCGAGACGTCGCAGTCGCGGCACGTCGGCGTCCACCCGCACGACTCGCAGGTCAGGACCGGCGCGTAGCCCCGTCGGTTCTGGAGCAGGATCGTCTGCTCGCCCTTTTGGAGCCGGTCGGTGATGGCGAGGCGGAGGTCGTGGCTGAGCGCGCCCTTGAGGCGCCGGACCTGCCGCTCTCTCGCCAGGTCGACGACGCGGACGGGCGGCAGCGGCGCCGGCGCTCGCGTCTCGCCATCTGGCAGACGGACGGGCACGCGCTCGGGCATCTCCAATCTCGTGTACTTGCCCGCGTTCGCGTTCGCGACGGACTCCATCGAGGGCGTCGCGCTGCCCAGCACACAGACCGCGCCGGCCTGGTGAGCCCGCATCACGGCCACGTCGCGGGCGTGGTAGCGGGGCGCCGGATCGAACTGCTTATAGCTCCCTTCGTGCTCTTCGTCCACGACGACGATGCCGAGGTTCTGAACCGGCGCGAAGATGGCGCTCCGAGGTCCGATCACGACCGGATAGACGCCGTCGCGGATTCGCGTCCAGGCATCGAGCCGCTCGCCGGGACTCATCCGGCTGTGAAGGACCGCCACGCGGTCGCCGAAGTGCGCGCGGAAGCGCCGGACGGTCTGCGGCGTGAGCGCGATCTCCGGGACCAACACGATGGCGCTCCGGTCCAGGGCGAGCGCGGCCCGTAGCGCGCGCAGGTACACCTCCGTCTTGCCACTCCCCGTCACGCCGTGGAGCAAGAACGTCTCGGCCCGGCCCGCTCCGATCGCGTCGGTCACGGCCTCGAGGGCGGAGACCTGGGCCGGGTGCAACTCGAGGTCAGCCGGCGCCTCCGTCACCTCGACGTCCAGGTGGTCGCGGCGCTCGACCTCGAGGTCGGACACTTCGAGCAGGCCGCGTGCCTCGAGCCCTTTGACGGTGCTGCTGGTCGCGCCCGTGGCCGCGAGCGCTCGGGCCTGGAGCTGGACGTCGCCGGCCTCCGCGAGCCAGTCCAGAAGCGCCCGCTGTCGCGCACCACGAACGGCCTCGACGTCGCCACCGACGAAGCGGAGGTGGCGGGCCGTCTTGACACGCGTGCTGGCTTCCTGGACCTGGTGTTCGACCTCGAGGACGCCGGCCGCTGCCATGCGGCGGAGTAGGTTCTGGGGGACGGTCTTGCGACCCAGCACCCCGGCGACGCCGGCGATGGGGAGGCCGCTCCCGTTCTCGGCCTCGAGGGCGCGCAGGATCTTGCGGCCCCGGGGGTCGTCGGGCCAGGCGTCGGGCGGGGCGAGCGCGCGGACGACGCGGCGGCTCTCGACCTCGGTCCCGCTCGGGAGCGCGGCCTTGATGGCCTCGCCCCAGGCGCACAGGTAGTACCGCGAGACCCAGCGCGTGAGGGCGAGCAGGTCGGGCCGGAGCGCGGGGTGCTCGTCGAGGACGTCGTGGAGCGGCTTGAGCTTGTCGGCCGACCCCCGAACGCGCTCGGCGATGACGCCGGTGATCTGGCGCCGTCCGAACGGGACGAGCACACGGGCGCCGGGCACGGCCTCGGTGCTCATCTCGTCGGGCACGCGGTAGGTGTACACGCCGTCGACGGGCGTGAGCGGGACGACGTGGGCGAGCGACGGCATGGTCCGAAGCTAGCCCGATGCTGGGCCGTCCTCGAGGTCGCTACAGACAGGCTTGGTCGCTCCAGTCTTGGTGCCCGCGTCCCTGCCAGCACCGCACCTGGCGGCCCGCCGCCGTTAGCTCCCACGTCCCGTCGTACGGCGTGTAGGTCAGCCGCAAGCGCTCGTCGCGGATCGAGTCGTCTCGGAGGCCGAACGCGGTCACGAGCGCCACCGCCTCGTAGCCCGACTCCGACAAAACGTCGACAGTCACACGGTCGGCCTCGCCACTGTAGCGGCGGGCGATGGCGTCTGCCGCAAGCTCGGGAGACGAGGCTGCGTTGACGCGCTCGAGCAAGTCTTCAGCAGGGGCGAAGGCGCCGAGCGGGCCCACGCCCGCGGCCGACCTCGAGGACGGCTGGAGCTGGACCAGTGAACGGACGATTTGGACGCCTTCGTCGAGTGTCACCGGCCGACATCCACCCGCTGTGTCGCTCAAGAAGAGGGCGGAGGCGCCATCGAGGTCGATGAACTCTGACACGATGGTTCCCGCGCCCCACACCTGAGCGCTGGTCGCGCCCGGGTCTCGAGAGGCCTCGTGAACGCGGACCGTCCGGCCCAGACCGTTGACCCGGACGTCGGTCGAGACGATGGGGAGGCTGGGGCCGCCGAATCCCTCGCTGCCTCCCGAGAGTTCGAAACAAGCCCCGTCGGCTCGTTGGTAGCGCACTGAGTAGGACGCCGACCGATCCACCGCCGAGGCTTCGAGCTCGACGACCTCGAACGTGCCGGGATCCGACGGGACCACGACGGGAACGCCGAGTTCGGTCAGGGTCTCGACGTCGTCGGCTGAGAGCCCGACCGGGAGCGTGCCGACGTCCTCGAGGCCCACGTCGTCGCGGTCGGGCGTGCGGGGTCCTCGGTCGACGGGGGCCGCACAGGCGGCCAAGAGCAGGAGCGCCGCGAGAGAGAAGGTGGAGGTCGACATCGGATCAGGGAGATGAGCTACGTCCTTGAGGGCCGTCGGCGGTCACGCGCGGTACACCGCGCCTCGGGCGCTCTGGACTCGTTGGAATGCCGCGACGTTCTCGGCCACGTCGCCCTTGAAGACGGCACTGCCCGCGACCAAGACGGAGGCACCGGCCTCGAGGAGCGCGCCCGCGTTCTGCGGCGTCACGCCACCGTCGACCTCGATGGCGGCTCGGCTGCCCGTCCCCGCGAGCAGCGTCCGGCATCGTCGGACCTTGTCGACGGACGACTCGATAAACGCCTGCCCACCGAAGCCGGGGTTGACCGACATGATGAGGACCAAGTCGAGGTCGGCCGCGATGTCCTCGAGGGCGACGAGCGGCGTGGCCGGGTTGAGCGCGACGCCGGCCTGGCAGTTCAACGCCTTGATGGCCTGGACCGTCCGGTGGAGGTGCGGGCTCGCCTCCTGGTGGACCGTGATGAGCGCCGCGCCCGCGTCGGCGAAGTCCTCGAGGTAGCGCTCCGGCTGCTCGATCATCAGGTGGACGTCGAGCGGGACGCCGAACTCGTCGGCGAGCGATCGGAGCCCGCGCATGACCGGCGCACCGAACGAGATGTTGGGCACGAAGTGGCCGTCCATCACGTCGATGTGGAGCCACTCGGCCCCGGCCTCAAGGGCCTGACGGACATGGGCAGCGAGCCGGCCGAAGTCGGCGGCCAGGACGGAGGGAGCGAGCGTCATATCGAGAGGGGAAGCCGCTGGAGTCTAGCGCGCCACGACGACTCGGACGGCGTCGACCTCGAGGGCGCCGACGGCGCGGACCGTGTAGAGCCCCGGTGCCAAGCGAGGCAAGGCGACGTCGCGCTCGGGCGCGGCCTCGAGGACGGAGACGACGCGGCCGAGCGCGTCCACGACCTCGAGGCGGATGGGGTCCGGGAAGCGGTCGGCGCGGACCGTCACGGCGCCGACGCTCGGGTTCGGCCAGGCCGTGATCGACG
>NZ_JBARYR010000682.1:0-1824 GCF_049648075.1 Rubrivirga sp.
CCGGTCAAGCCCCAGACCGCCGGCGGGGCTTCCCTGAGAAGGGGGCCGAGTCCGAACGACGAGGGGCGCTCGCCGTCACACACCGGCCCTTTCCCCGCCCCCATGTCTCCCACGACGCTCAGCCGCCAGCTCCGCACCGCCCGCACCCCCGACCTCGAACGCCGCCGCAAGGTCGTGGCCTTGTCCAACGTCGGCGCGCTGGCCGGCATCGTCGTGTCGCTGTACCAGACCGGCGTGATCTCGCACCTGCCGGACCTGCCGGGCAAGATTTGGAACGCCGACAAGGTCGACGCATCGGACTACGCCTACAAACGCGCCCGGACGCCCGACGCATTGATGATGACCGTCAGCTACGGGATCACCGCGTGGCTAGCTGGGGCCGGCGGGAAAGATCGGGCCGAGCGGCTCCCGTGGCTCCCGGTCGCGCTCGCCGGGAAGGTCGTCGGGGACGCGTTCTTCGCGCTCAAGCTCGGCAAGGAGGAGTGGAGCACCAACAAGGCGCTGTGCTGGTACTGCCAGGGCGCGACGCTCGCCTCGCTGGCGTCGGTCCCATTGGTGCTCCCCGAGGCGGCCAAGGGGCTCCGACGCCTACTCGGCCGGTAGCGCGGCGAGCGCGGCGGCCTCGAGGTCGTCGGGATCGGCCCTGCTCGCGCTCCGTTGAATGGGTCCCTTTCCTCTCCCCCTTCCCATGTCCGTCTCCCTCAAACCCGTCTCCGAGCAAACGCTCGTCATCACCGGCGCCACGTCCGGCATCGGCCTGGCGACTGCCCTCGAGGCCGCCGACCGCGGCGCGAACCTGCTCCTGATCGCCCGCTCGCCGGACCGCTTGGAGGACGCCGCCCAGCGATGCCGCGACCGCGGCGCCAAGGTGGAGACGCTAGCCGCGGACGTCGCGGACCAAGCCGTCTTGGAGATGGCTCACGAGAAAGCGCACGAGGCCTTCGGCGGGTTCGACACCTGGGTCAACAACGCGGGCGCTTCGGTCTACGGCCTCCTGGTCGACGTCCCACTCGACGACGCGCGGCAGGTGTTCGAGACCAACTACTGGGGCACCGTCCACGGCAGCCTGGTCGCGGCTCGGCACTTCAAGGAGGCCGGTACGTCGGGTGCTATCGTCAACGTCGGCTCGGTCCTGAGCGACCGGGCGTTCCCCCTCCAGGGGCACTACTCGGCCACGAAGCACGCGATCAAGGGGTTCACGGACGCGCTTCGGATGGAGCTCGACAAGGAGGATGTGCCCGTCAGCGTAACGCTCATCAAGCCCAACGCGACCGACACGCCGTACCCCGAGCACGCGGCCAACTACATGGACCAAGAGCCAGTCATCCCGTCGCCCGCGTACGCGCCCGAGACCGTCGCCCGTGCGATTTTGTCAGCCGCCGAGAAGCCCGCGCGCGACGTGACCGTCGGCGCCAAGGATGGTGTGATGGCCGCGCTCGGGATGGTCGCGCCGGGGCTGGTGGACAAGATCTCGGTCCCGGCCTTTTTTGAGCAGCAAAAGTCGGGCACGCCAGCCACGGGCAACCCCAAGGGCAACCTCTACGAGCCGCCCTCGAACACCGGCACCACACGCGGCAACCTCGATGGGCGCGTGTTCGAGCACAGCATCTGGAGCCAGATGCAGCAGAAGCCGCTCCTCTCGCTCGGGGCCGCGGCGCTCGTCGGAGCCGCGATCGCCATGGCCGGCCGCGACTAGCGCGGCAACCGGACCCGCACACCGACCTCGAGGGCGGACGTGCGGGCCGTCTCGGCGCTGAGCGCGGCACGCCCGCCCAGTCCCACGCCGAGCCCGCCGACGACTGCCACGTCGAGGCCGACGCTCGC
>NZ_JBARYR010000683.1:0-2105 GCF_049648075.1 Rubrivirga sp.
GGCCACGCGCTTCTTGCCGACGCGGAAGCCTGCCTCCTTGAGGTCCTCGTGGACCCGGAGCGCGCCGTACGAGCCGTCGGACTCGGCGTGCGACGACCGGATCGCCTCGGTGATCTCGACGTCGCGCTGCGCACGCGGCGACGGCGGGCGGCCGAGCCACGCATAGAAGCCGCTCCGGGAGACGCGGAGGACGTCGGCCATGCGTGAGACGGGGAAGGGGGCCTGGTGCGCCCTCATGAACTCGAAGGCCCGGACGGTACCGAGCCGGTCTCCCGAGCGAACCAGGCCGCGGCTTTTGCCAAGATGTCGCGCTCCTGCTGGAGCCTCTTGACCTCCTTGCGGAGCCGCCTCAGCTCGTCGCGGTCGGAGTCCGTCGCGGTGAACGACGACGGGTCGGCCTTGGCGATCCAATCGCGGGTCGTGTGCTCGGTCGGCTCGAACTCGCGGGCGAGGTCGACGACGGAGCGGCCAGATCGGTGGAGCGCGACGATCTGCTCGCGGAACTCAGGCGGGTAGGCAGGGCGGTGTCGGGGCATGAAACTCGAGGTCTGAGGACAACTGGAAGATTGTCCACCGTACCGGGTTCACTCCAGACGGGCCGAACCCGGACGGGTGGTCGTGCGGTGCCGAGGCGCCTTCGCTCAGGAGGAGCTTCAACACGTGACTTGAGGCTCCCTGACCATTCGCTCGCTCGTTTCCTGTTTTGTAGAGGTACACCCCAAGACGGCCATCGTCTCGACGTACGACGTCCTACAGAACAGCACTCAGGAACCATGGGATTCAACAACGCAGGATTAGGCCCTTCCGACCAGATGATCGTGCAGAGCCTCCAGCCCGTCATCATATCCACACTCCGCAAGGCCTCCACCTCCATTCGGAACGGGGGCGGGATCGGCGAGAGTCGGAAGTGGTTCGGGGACCAGTCGGGACCATGGATGGCGAAGCTCGCACAGCAACTCGGAACGCTCGCGAGCCTCATCAACGTCAAGCCCATCGATGTCGCGTTCCAAGACTTCCAGGGGAGGTGTTCGGACGAGTATGCGTCGGCGATGAGGCCCGCCGGCGGGTGGAACGATTTCACCGGCGACGCGAGCCCGATGACGACGGGCCAAGCCCAGAACTTCAGAATCTTCCTCAACCACAACTGGAACTCCGCGCCGCTTTACCGCCCCTTCAAGCGACCGGCGGACAGCAAGTTTCAGACGCTGGTCCACGAGTGCACGCACCTGTTCATCAACACGGATGACGACGCCTACGGAGTACCAGACTGTGAAGTAACAGCAGCCGTCAACCCCAACATGGCGAAGAAGACGGCCGATAACTGGGGGTACTTCGTCGAGGAGTTCCGAACCGGCGGTTGATCCCTCCTCGGCGCGGACCTCGTCACGTTCCCGGGTCGTCGCTCTCGAAGTCGCTCTCGAGCAACCCGTAGAAGTAGCTGTCCTTCCACGTCCCGAACGTGAACCACCGCCGGCGCATCACGCCCTCGAGGACGAACCCCAGCCGCGCCAGCAGCCTCGAGGACGCCGCGTTGTCCGGGTCCACGTCGGCCTCGACGCGGGCCAGGCCCATCTCTGAGAACGCGAACCGGAGCGCCGTGCGGACCGCGTCGCTCGCCAGGCCTCGGCCCTGGGCGTTCGGGTGCAGGATGAAGCCGAGCTCGCAGCGCCGGTTCTGCTTGTCCCATCCCACGAGGGTCACCGTCCCAATGAGGCGGTCGTCGGCGGGCTCCGTGACGGCCCATTGGAACAGCGAGCGGTCCCTCAGACCGGTCTGCATCCCTTGGTAGTACGTCTCCGCGGCCCCGTGATCGGCGAGCGGTCCGTGGCTCCAGTACGCGAGCGTGTCGGCGTCGCCGAAGAGGTCGAGCAGGTCGGGGACGTCGCGGGGGTCGGCCTGGCGCAGGCGCACGCGGTCACCCTCGAGGGCGGGCAGGCCGTCGGCGAACGGGTCGTGGGTGTGTTCGGGGGCGGGGCCTCGGCCGTGCATGGCGGTTCGGGGTTCAGGGTTCTCGGTTCGCGCGTTCGATGCGCCCCGGCAAACTGAAACATCGCACCACGCGCCGACCTCGAGGACGCACCGCTCTCGACCCATCAGAACATGAA
>NZ_JBARYR010000684.1:0-3227 GCF_049648075.1 Rubrivirga sp.
CGGCGACCTCGAGGCTGCGACCTCGAGTCTGGAACGCGCCGTCGATCTCGATCCGTGGGATCCCGAGGCACATTTGCTTCGGGGACTCGCGCAGTCAGCCTCGAGGACAGACCCGACGGAGGCGTGGCGTCAAGCGGTCCGCCTCGACCCAGCGCTGGCCGACGTGATCGGTCGCGGCCTCGAGGGCGGATCGGCGCTGTGGTCGGGGCCGGACGTGTTCGGGTGGCCGATGCCGTCGGCGCTTTCGCCGGGTGCTCGTGTCACGGTGTACTCGACCTCTGGGACCGCCGTGGCACAGGGCGCGTGGTCGGACGTGTCCTCGAGGCTGGGGACCGGCGTGTGGGTCGTGGACACACCGACGGGTGTCCGGCGGGTCGCCATCGTGTCGAGATAACGGAGACTCCACACGAAACGGGGGACCAGGGGGCGTTTCGGGCCGTTGTGCGATTGCGAGGCCGAACCGCCCGCCGTACCTTCGGACTGCTCCTCTGCGGAGCGTGGGAGTCCGGTTCGCCGCCTCCCGTTGTTTTTGGCGTCTCGCCCGGGTCCATCCCCGTCCGACCGCCCAAGCGACGCCCGTTCCGCCGAACGGGCGTTTTCCGTCTCCCCCCGTCCCGCTTTGTCCGCCGTTCCCGTCACCGACTCCCTCGCCGACCGCGTCCGCGCGTTTGCCGAAGAGGCTGCCGCCGACACTGACCTGTTCGTGGTCAGCGTCGACGTGCGCGGGTACCAGGGCAGCCGGACCGTCGCGGTGTTCATGGACAGCCCGACCGGCGCCGGCTCCGACGACCTGACCAAGCTCAGCCGCTCGCTCGGGTTCACCCTCGAGACCGAGGACGTGATCAAGGGCAGCTACCGTCTCGAGGTCTCGACGCCCGGCGCGGACCAGCCCTTGTCCGACCGTCGCCAATACGCCCGGCACGTCGGCCGCACGCTCGACGTGACGTTCGAGCGCGAGCTCGACCAGGTCGTCACGGTCAAGGGCGAGCTGCTCTCCGTCGACGACGGAGAGATCGTCCTCGAGGGCGAGGCGGCCCCGATCCCGTTCGACACCATCCGTGACGCCCGCGTCGCGCTCCCCTGGTAATCCGACACCCGATGCAAAGCACCGTCCTCGTCTCCTCCTTCGCCGAGATCGCTCGCGAGAAGGACATCGACCGCGACACGCTCCAGGTCATCATCGAGGACGTGTTCCGGGCGATGATCAAGAAGAAGTACGACGCCGACGATCCGGAGGCCTTCCAGATCGTGTTCAACCCGGACAACGGCGACTACCAGATCCTGCACGTCCGCGAAGTTGTGGAGGACTACGACTTGGAGGACCCCGTCACCCAGATCGAGTACGCCGACGCCGTCGAGATCGACGAGGAGTACGACATCGAGGACGAGGTCGCAGTCAAGATCCTGATCGAGGACTTCGGGCGCCGTGCGGTCCAGGCCGCGCTCCAGACGTTCCGCCAGCGGATCCGCGACATCGAGAAGGAGAACATCCACCGCGAGTACTCCGAGCTGATCGACGAGATCGTGGTCGGCGAGATCTACCAGACGCGGCGCCGCGAGGTGCTCGTCCTGCACAACAAGACCGAACTCGTCCTGCCGCGCCAGGAGCAGATCCAGAAGGACCGCTACCGCAAGGGCGACATGCTCCGTGCGGTCGTCCTCGATGTCGACCGCGACGCCGGATCTTCCCCGCAGGTCATCGTCAGCCGCGTGGCACCAGTCTTTATCGAGCGCCTGTTCGAGCTCGAGGTGCCCGAGATCTACGACGGCATCATCGAGATCAAGAAGATCGTCCGGTTGCCCGGCGAACGGGCCAAGATGGCCGTGATCTCCCACGACGACCGCGTAGATCCCGTCGGCGCATGTGTCGGCGTCAAGGGCTCGCGCATCCACGCCGTCGTCCGCGAGCTGGGCGGCGAGAACATCGACGTCGTCCCGTGGACCGACAACACGATCGACTTTATCAAGCGCTCGCTCGCACCCGCCAAGCCGATCCTGGTCGAGCTTAACGAGGACCTCACGCCGCCCCGTGCCCGCGTCACCGTCCCGGCCGACGAGGTCTCGATGGCCATCGGCCGCGGCGGCCAGAACATCCGCTTGGCCTCGATGCTGACCGGCTACGAACTCGACGTCTACCGCGACATCAAGTCGGACGAGGAGGACGTGGACATCGACGAGTTCCAGGACGTGATCCCGGCCGCCATCATCCAGCAGCTCAAGGACATCGGGTGCGACACGGCCAAGGCCGTGCTCGAGCTCCAGCCGTCCGAGTTGGCTCGCCGCACCGGCCTGACCGACGAGCAGGCTCAGAAGATCACCTGGCTCATGGAGGCCGAGTTCGAGCGCGACGCGTCCGGCGAGGCTGCCGACAACTCCGAGCTCGTCGCCGACCTGGCCGCCAGCTTGGAGACGTCCGACCTCGAGGACGTTCAGGGCGACGACGCGCCCGTCGAGGCCGATCCCGCCGACGCGTCCGACGCCGAGCCATTTTCTGAGGCCGCCGCCGACGGCGCGTCCCTCGCTGGTGCCGCCGCCGCAGGATCCGTCCTCGAGGACGACACCGCGGCCCCCGCCCTCGAGGGCGACTCGGCCGATGGCGAGACCTTCACCGAATCCGACGACCCCGCGGCCTAGCCCGGACCCTACGTTCTACGCGGCCCCGCCGCACCGCCTTACCGAATGCCTAGTCCGCGCAAGCGACGTTCCAACAAGCCGAAGCGCGTCCAGCTCTTCAAGGCCTCCCGCGAGCTCAACATCGCGACGGACACCGTCGTGTCCGCTCTCCAAGAGCGAGGTTTCGAGCTCGACGACAAGCTCAAGTCCGGCGATCCCAACGCCCGGCTCGAGCCGGCGATGTACGACGCCCTCATCGAGGCGTACTCCGACGACGCCGACGCCAAGGCGCGCGTCAAGGAGCGCCGTGAGCAACTCGACGCCAAGCAGGCGGCGGCCGAAGCGGCTGAAGCAGGCGAGGTGCCGGAGCCGACGCCGGCCGACGAGCCCGTCGCTGCGGAGCCCGAGCCCGAGCCGGTTGTAGAGCCCGAGCCGGCACCGGAACCCGTCGAGGAGCCCGTCGCTCCCGAAGAGCCCGTCGTTGAGGCACCCGTTGTCGAGGAGCCCGTCCTCGAGGACGAGCCGGCCGAGGCACCGGAGCCCGAGCCAGTTGCCGTCGAGGCAGCGCCCGAGCCCGAGCCGACACCGGAGCCCGCCGTTGAGGCAGCGCCCGA
>NZ_JBARYR010000685.1:0-1841 GCF_049648075.1 Rubrivirga sp.
AGCCAGAACTTGACGGCGGGTCATGAAACGACCGGTGACGGCCTCAAGGCTGTACTGTAACGGCCATCCGCCAACCCTTCTGGTGGTCCCATCTATCGAGGCCGACGCCGGCACCCGGACGACCTAGTCGACCTGTCGACCACCCTCGATAAGCTCTCGCGCTGACTGGAGCGCGGCCTCAGAGACGGCGTCTCCCGAGAGGAGCGAGGCGACCACCTCCGCCCGCTCCGTTTCGTCGAGCCGACGAATGCGCGTCCGCGTCCGTCCGTCCTCGACCAGCTTCTCGACCTCGAAGTGGACGTCGCCGAGACTCGCGATCTGGGGCAGGTGCGTGATCGCGATGATCTGGTGGAACTGGGCCAGCCGGTGCATCGACTCGCCCGCGCGCCGCGCGATCGGCCCCGAGATGCCGGTGTCGATCTCGTCGAACACCAAGATCGGCAGGCGCTCGGACTTGGCCAGGATGGCCTTGAGCGCCAGCATGATGCGCGAGACCTCGCCGCCGGACGCGACCTTGACGAGGGGCTTGGGGTCCTCGCCAAGGTTGGCCGACAAGTGGAACTCGACCAGGTCCGCGCCGACCGGGAACGCCGTCACGCGTCGGCCCTTCGCGTCGCCGAGAGTGATCCAGCCCGCGTCGTCGTCCTGGTAGTCGAACTGGACGACGAACCGGGCGTGGGGCATGCCCAGCGTCGCGAGTTCGACGGCGACCGCGGCCTCGATGCGCTCGGCCACCTCATGGCGCTTCTGGCTGAGACGGTACGCCGCCTGGCTCAGCGTCTCCTGCGCGTCCTCGATCTGGGCGTCCAGCTTGGAGATGGCGCCCTCGAAGTCCTTGGCCAGGTCGTACGTCTTGCCGATGTCGGCGCGGTACTCCAAGACGGCCTCAGAGGTCCCCCCGTACTTGCGCTCGAGGTAGTCGATCTCGCCCATCCGCTCCCGGATTTCGTCCAGCCGCTCCGGGTTGAATTCGATCTCGGCGTTGTAGCCCTGCAAAAACTGCGTCGCCTCCTTGAGCGCGATCTCGGCCGAGCGGACGTCGGACAGCGTCTCGTCGAACGCCGAGTCGATCCGGGCCAGGTCCTGGAGTTGGTTTCGGACCAGGACGAGTTGGTCGTAGAGGGCGTCGTCGGACTCCGAGATCTGGGCGTAGAGCTCGGCGGTCGCCTCGTACAGGTGCTCGGCGTTCTCGAGCACGCGGCGCTCGGCCTCCAAGGCGTCGGCCTCGCCGGGCTTGAGGTCGGCGGCGTCGATCTCCTCGATCTGGAACCCGTAGAGCTCTTTCTGCTTCTGGAGCTCCTTCTCGCGCCGGACCAGGTCGGTCCGCTCGGCCTGGAGCTTCGAGACCGCTCGGTACGACGTCTGGTAGGTCGAGACCAGCCCGCCCAACCCGCCGAAGTTGTCCAGCAGTTCGACGTGGGTCTCGGTACGGAGCAGCGACTGGTGCTCGTGTTGCCCGTGCAGGTCGATGGTGTTGGACGCCACCTCACGCAGCACGTCGAGGGTCGCCGGGGTGTCGTTGACGAACGCGCGCGAGCCACGCGACGAAATCTCGCGCCGGATGACCAGATTCCCACCTTCCGACGGGTCGATCTCGTGCTCCTCCAAGAGCTTGGGCAGACGTCCCTCGTCGGCGTTGTCGAACACGCCCTCGACGTACGCTTTCTTCGCCCCAGTCCGTAGCGCCTCCGTCGATGCCCGCTCGCCCAACAGCAGCTTGAGCGCGCCCAGCAGGATCGACTTGCCCGCACCGGTCTCGCCCGTGATGATGTTGAGCCCGCTGTCGAACTCGACCTCAAGGCGCTCGATGAGCGCGTAGTCGCGGATGGTGAGGCTACGCA
>NZ_JBARYR010000686.1:0-4369 GCF_049648075.1 Rubrivirga sp.
GCCGTCGTCGTCAAAGGCCGCCGTGAACCGGCCGGACACCACGCCGCCGCGGAGCGTTGAGGAGGATGGCGTGGTAGAAGAGCACGCGACAGACGGCACGAGACCTGAGGGACGGACAGAACGAGAGAGGAGCGGACAAAGTGTGGCCTCCCGTCGTCCGGCCTACCCGTCCTCGAGGCCGAGGCGCCGCGTGTAGTGCCATCGTATCAGGCGGCCGGAGCAACGGCGTCCTAGGATGGGGGTCTGTGCCTCGATCCTTATGAAGCCTCTCGCTCTGATCCTCCTTCTCGTCGCGTCCGGCTGTGTCCAGACGAGCGCGCTCGACCTCGAGTCCGCCCCGCTCCGGTCCGACATCAACGACCGGGCGGCTTTAGAAACGACGCTCGTCACGCTCGCGTGGGGCGAGACGGTCCGCGCCCGGCTGTTCCACATCGCCCCGGACGTCGCGACGTGGTTGGACCCCAAGACTCGGCGGTTCCGGTCGGTCCCGGCCTCCGATGTGGCCCGCGTCCGGTTCGTCCATCGAGGTCGGGGCGCCCTCGAAGGCGGCGGGCTGGGGCTGCTCGTCGCCGGCGGGTTGGCGGCCGCGACCTACGCCGCCGCGGTGCCGGGCTCCGACGGGTGGGGCACGCTCGCCGTCTACTACGTCGGGGTCAATACCGCGCCGCCACTCATACTGGGCGGGGCCATCGTCGGAGGTGTCGCCGGGTCGAAGAGGGCCTACGAATCGCCTACGTATGCAGCCCTCCGGCCGGTACGCCAGCCGATTGGGCCGGCGCTTCCCCCCGTCCGAAGTCCGTCCGTTCCCTCGATTCAGACCGACGGCCTCGAGTACGTGGCTCGGCCCACGGGCCCTGTCGAGCCCCGGCGTGGCCAGCGGTTCCCGGGACGCTACGCTTTTACCGTCGTCGCCCGATACACGAACGCCACGGCCGACACCGTCTACCTCGCGCCCTCGAGGCCGTCCCTCGCGCCGGTGTACCAGGTCCGCGCGGTCCACTCGGACCCGGCAGCGCAGGCCGGAAGTGCGTACCAGCCTATCGCACGGAACGAGAACTACGGCCGGTACCTCCCGGTCGCCCCCGGCGAGACCCGGACCGACACGCTTCACCTCGAGGGGCCGCAGCGAGACCCACGGACGGGCACCGTCTTGGGGCTGATGCAGGGCCGGATGGTCGTCGTCTACCCGGCCTCGATGTGCCGCTCGCGCGACCGCTCGTGCTGGCTCCCGGACACGGCCGTGGTCTCCAACCCGTTCGACGTTCGGATCGAGTAACTCGAGTGCCGGGACTCATCCTCGAGGGCGCAGGCTGCACCCTGGAAATGGGTCCGTTTTGGCGTCACGTTTCAGCGTCGCTCGCGAGGTCCGTCCTCGAGGCCGGTGAGCCGTGGCACGATCGAGGACGCCGGGCCGAATGGAGCGACCACCCATGCTCCTCGCATTTTCGACCTCGAGGGCGAAAACGGCTGCATCTTTCCTGGCCCCGATCAATGCTTTCGTGCCGCACGCCACCGTCCGCCTGGTCAACGCCGTCTTCTACGCCCACCACGGCGTTTTAGAGGAAGAGCACCGGATCGGCGGGCGTTACGAGGTGGACGTCGCGATCACACTCGACGTGAGCGAGGCCGCAGAGACCGACGACCTGTCGAAGACGGTCGACTACGAGCGGGTGTACTCCCTCGTGCGCGAGGTCGTGACCGGCAACTCGTCGTACCTCATCGAGCGCGTGGGCGGGCGGATCGCGACGGCCGTGGGAGAGGCATATCCCACGGTCGACCTGATCGAGGTGACCATCCGAAAGCCAAACCCGCCCGTCGGCGGGCCGTGCGACCGGGCCGAGGTCGTGATCCGCTGGTCGCCCTCGTCGTGAGCGTCCGCGCCTACGTCGGGCTCGGGGCCAACCTGAGCGACCGGCTCGGCGCTCTCCGCCAGGCCGTCGCCGCCCTCGAGGCCGAGGCCGGAACCGTCGCGGCGGTCAGCTCCGTGTACGAGACCGAGGCCTGGGTCCTTCCCGGCACGCCGCCCCAGCCCGACCACCTCAACGCCGTCGTCGCGCTCGACACCGACCTCGAGGCCGACGTGCTCCTCGATGTGCTCCACGCCATCGAGCGGCTGGCGGGCCGGGACCACGATGCCCCGCGTTGGTCGCCGCGCGCTCTCGACCTCGACCTGCTGCTGTGGTCCGACCTCGAGGTCGGCGAGCCGGATCTGGTCCTGCCCCATCCCGGTCTTGCGAGTCGCCGGTTCGTGCTCGCGCCGCTCGCGGAGATCGCGCCCGACCTCGAGGTCCCAGGTCTCGACACAACGGTGGCGGCCCTGTTGAAATCCTGCCCAGACGATCTCCGGGTGGGGAGGGCGGCCGCTAGGCTTCGCTCGGTGGAGCTTGCCACTCCGCCGTCGGTCCGTCCTCGAAGGCCCACAGCGGGTACGGGTGAGGTGCCTTCAGGCCGAGGGCCGTCATGAGAACGGCCGCCTCGCCTCGGTGATAGACGATGGGGGTCAGGCCGAACTGGCGCAGCGCCTCGCCACGTTCCATCGCAGCGACGACCTGGCCGTTGCGCTCTAGCGTCCACCGTTGGCGAAGGTGCTCGCCGGTCAGCGACGGGATCAGGTCCCGGACGGTCGAGGCGTTGGCCGCGTACGTCTCGGCGATGTGGTCGGGCTCGGCGAAGTCCGGGAGGTCCGGCTCGAACATGAGCTCGAGCGTCTCGAGCTCGAGGATCCAGCCCATGCGAGCAACGATGCGGACCAAGCGCAGCGCGAGGACTCGGATGGACGCGATGTCGGGGTGGGGCGACCAGTCGTAGTGAGACGTCGGGAAAAGCTTGAGCACCTCGCCGGTCCGCTCGATCTCCTGGAGCGTCTCGTTCAGGATGGCCGGAGTCGTGTTTCGAGGCGGTTGTTTATCGGCCTCGGTGGGAGGGTGAGCGGCAGGAACAGGGGGCTCTGCTTCGTTCTGCGGAGGTCTGGCGCTCGGATCCGGCGACCACTGCTCGACCCGATCGAACGGGTGCGACGCGCGACCGTTCGTGAGCTCCCACCAGGCCCCCGATGGCCAGTCGTCCGTGTGCTCGACGACGAAGCGCGCCTCGTGGTCCACGCCCGAATCGACGAGGATCCGTACGACTTGGTCGCGACGGGGGATACGCGTCGACGGCGAGTACCAGGTGGCGTCGGACAGCACGGGGGAGAGTTGACGGTCGGAGATGGGTGCACAGTGGTACGGATCGAACGATTAAATGTCCCCTAAAGCCCGAGTGGTGACGTGAGGGCGTCACGGGGCCACCCGATGCTGTGTCCGATGTCGCGAACTTGCGGTGCCTCCTCTCTTTGTCCATGTCCGGCTCTCGGCTCCCCTCTCACCTCGGCTACATCGCCGTCGAAGGCGTCATCGGCGCCGGCAAGACGACGCTCGCTCGGATGCTCGCCTCACAGGCGGAGGGGCGTCTCGTCCTCGAGGAGTTCGAGGACAACCCGTTCCTGGGACAGTTCTACTCGGACCGAGCGAGATGGGCGCTCCAGACGCAGCTCGCGTTTCTGGCGAGCCGGTTCAAGCAGCAGAAGGCGCTCGCGACGCGCGACCTGTTCCACCCGCACGTCGTGGCGGACTACACGTTCGACAAGGACCGCATCTTCGCACACGTCACCCTCGAGGGCGACGAGCGGCGGCTCTACGACACGCTCTACGACATCATGGAGCCGGCCGCGCCCGTGCCGGACTTGGTGGTCTACCTCCGGTCGTCCGTCGATCGGTTGCTCCACAACGTGGCGCTCCGAGGGCGGAGCTACGAGACCAACATGGACCGGGCCTACCTCGCGGAGCTGACGGACGCGTACGACCGGTACTTTTTCCACTACACCAAGAGCCCGCTCTTGATCGTGGACGCGAGCCGGATCGACTTCGTCAAGGAGCCGGAGACCTTCACCGAGCTGGTCCGCCAGGTCTCGACGGTGCGAGGAGGAACGGCCTACTTCAACCCGCCGGAGACGATGCAGCTGGGTTTCTAGGCGGTTCGTCCTCGAGGACGTCGGGCTCACACCACAGAGGTACACCCCGCCGCCCTCGAGGCCGACACGGTGTGTCTTGGAGGCCGGGTCTGTTCGACTCGGTTCGAGACTCGGTTCGGTGTCGTCCTGAGGCACACCGAAGGATCTCTGGCGAGCGCGCCTCTTCGAACGGGGCTAGTGGCCCCAGCTTGAGGCGGGGTCGCACCAGGGATCATTCGATCGCTGCGCTCGCTCAGGATGACAACGGGAGGTTCCGCGCAAGACCTAGTCCGGCGGGTCGAGGGCGATCGAGAGAAACGCGTAGGCGCGCACCCGGTCGCCGTCGTCGCGCGCCGGGCTGAACAGGTGGCGTCGTGCCGC
>NZ_JBARYR010000687.1:0-1799 GCF_049648075.1 Rubrivirga sp.
CGTCGAGGTCGAGGAAGTCTCGTTTCAGGCGGTATCGCGCCAGCGACACGCCGCTGCGGACCGCGGCCGACCTCGAGGGCGACCATTCGGCATTCGTGAACAGTCCGGCCGAGCGCCAGTCGTGGACGGCGTCGGGCTCGCCGTGGAAACGGTCGCGCGGGACGGCCTCGAGGTCGGACAGGGTCCTTCCGAGCCCGGCCAAGCCCGGGTCGATCGTCGTCTCGGCGGCGACGGCCTCGCCCTCGAGGTTGAGCGTCAGACTGGGAGACGGTTTCCAGCGCGCGGCGGGCGCGACGAAGGCCGTCCTCGAGGTGACGTCGTCACGGTCAAATCCGGTCTGGTCGAGCGACGCGTTGAGCCGCGTGGTGACGGTGCCGACGGGCGCGCCCGCATCGAGGACGACTCGGCCCGAGCCCAACGTCCCGCCTCCGACCTCGGCCTCGACGTGCTGTTCGTCACGCGGCGTCTCGGTGATAAAGTTGACGACGCCGCCCGGCTCGAGTCGGCCGTAGAGGACCGAGGCTGGGCCACGGAGCACCTCGACGCGCTCGACGTTGGCCTGCAACCCGTCGGACAGGTACGGCACCTCGACGCCGTTGCGGCGCACGCCGCCGCCGGTCTGGTCGGTCGCGAAGCCGCGCAGGACGGGGATGCCACCGGGCTGCCCTTGGACTTGGACCGAGACGCCCGGCACGTTCCGCAGCGCGTCTTGGGCGTCCAAGGCGTTCTGCCCGTCTAGGACGCTCGCCCCGACGACGGCGACGGACTGCGGCACCAAGAGCACCGGCGCGTCAGCGCGCGTGGCCGTTTCGCTACGTCGCGCCTGGACCACGACCTCGGCACCCTCGAGGACGGTCGGGCGAAGCGAGACCTCGAGGGTGGTGACCGCGCCCTCGAGGACGGTGACGGTCGTGTCGAGACGGGTGTAGCCGAGGGCTTGGGCGCGAACGGAGTGCCGGCCGGTCGGGACGGCCTCGATGAGAAACCGGCCGGTGGCGTCCGTGGCAACGCTGACCTCGTAGGTGACATCTCTCTGACCGCCGAGGTCACCGAGGTCCACCCTCACGGCCGCGCCCACGACGGCGAGGCCGGTCTCGGCCTCGAAGACGACGCCCTCGATGGTGCCGGTCTGGGCGCTCGCCGAGACCGACAGAAGAAGCGCGACGAGGACAGCCCGCACTAGATGCGGCGGACCGTCAGCGTGACGTCGCCGGCAAGGTTGATGGCGTCGAGGGGGCCGAGGAGTTGCCCGACGACGGCTGCCGGAGCGGTCAGCGCGACCGTCTCCCGAGTGTCGGCCGAGACCTGGAAGGACGGGGCGAACCCGTCAGCCTGGAGGACGAGGGCGGGGACATCCGGCTGGGCCGTGTACGTGCCCTCGATCACGATGTCCTCTTGGCCCAGCGTGTTGAGGAGGCTGTTCAGGTCGGCGTCCAATCGGAAGCCCCCGTCCTGCTCGAAGTCGGCCGTCAGGTCGTCGACGAGCGTGTTGATGAGCGCCGTCTGGTCGCCGTTGCCGTCGCTGACGCTGACCAACTCCCACGAACCAACGTAGTAGTCGTTGTCGAGGCGGAGCTCGTCGCTGGAGCTGTCGCAGCCGGTGGCGACGAGGAAGAGGAGGGTGAAGAGAGCGAGGCGCATCGAGGTCGGGAGGGTGGGACGTTGAGACGCCGCCAGTCCTCAGCCGATCCCGGACGACACAATCGGCGCCTCGAGGGCGGTCTGCCACGGCAGCGACGGCCACCACCTCTCCGGCGCGGGTGGCGCGCTCGGCTCGACGCTCTCGCCCGGTCGAGGGA
>NZ_JBARYR010000688.1:0-1596 GCF_049648075.1 Rubrivirga sp.
GTCCAAGCGTGTGTCTGGGAACGCGGCGACGTCGCCGGCGGCGAACAGGCCGGGCGCCACGCGCAACGTTCCAGAGGTCAGGAGCCCGCCGTCCTCGCGGCGGAACGACGCGCCCTTGAGAAATCCCGTGGCCGGCGCGACGCCGACGCCCAGGAGCACGACGTCGGCCTCGAGGGCGCCGGCATCGAGGACGACGCGTAGCCGTCTCGGCGTCTCGGCGTGGGGATCGCTCGCGACGGTCTCGATCCGCTCGACGCTGGCCCCGAGCCGGAAGACGACGCCCTTGTCCTCGGCCGCCCGCTGGAACACGGCCCCCACGTCGGCGCCCAGAACGCCCTCAAACGGCGTTTCCTCGCGCCCGATCACGGTCACCTCGAGATCGCGCGCGATCAGGCTCGAGGCTGATTCCATCCCGATAAACGAGGCGCCGATGATGGCGACGGACTGCTTGCCCTCGACGCGAGACACCAGCTTCTGAGCGTCGTCCCAAGAACGAAGGAGGTGGACGCCATCGAGGTCGGCGCCCTCGATGGGCAGGCGACGCGGCGTGCCGCCGGTGGCGACGAGCGCGGCGTCGTAGGTGACCGGCTCGCTCTCTCGGAACGAGACCGCCTTGGACTCGGGATCGAGGCCGGTGACGGTCCGGTCGGTCCAGACCTCGATGCCGTGCGTCTCGTAGAAATCGGCGTCGCGAAGGCGGAGCGCGTCGTCGCCGGCGCCACCGCCGAGGTAGCCCTTGGAAAGCTTGGTCCGGTCGTACGGCGCCCGCGTCTCCTTCGTCACCATCACGAGCCGGCCTTTGTAGCCGAGGTGACGGAGTTCCTCGGCGCAGGCCTCGGCCGCGGCGCCGGCGCCCAGGAGAAGGAAGAAGCGGTCGTCCCCGGCGTCGACGTTCGCCATCGAGGGCGTCTCGCCATCGCTCTCGCGGTAGTCGACGCCCTTGCCGTGCTCGTCGGCGTCGTCGGGTACGCGGACGAGCACGTCGTCGCCCTCGATGCGGACCTCGAAGGAGCGCAACGCGTCGAGGGCGGGCGGCTCGCACAGGTCGCCGGAGCAGACGTCGAACGCGGCGTGGTGCCACGGGCAGTAGACCGTCGTGCCCTCCAAGACGCCGGTCGCGAGCGGGGCGCCGTAGTGGGTGCAGAACGCGGTGCAGGCGTGGTACTCGCCGTCGACGCGGGAGAGCAGGACGGCGGTGCCGTCGGCCTCGACCTGGCGCATCTCGCCGTCGGCGAGGTCGGTGACGGAGGCGACGCGGACGAAGTCGGGCATGGGACTCTCGAGAGGGAACGGCGTCACTCGCTCCGGCGGCGTCGGGTTCCGTCAGAGCGCGTGCTCGAGGCCGAGTCAGGGCGTCCTCGAGGCCGGACCGGATCGCGACGTGCGGCACTCTCCCGGCTGACCCTGCCTCACGGTCACGAGGGCGGGCAGAGGCGTCCTCGAGGTCGGTACCTTCGACCTCCGCCCTCGCCCGACCGATGCCGACCGACGTCCGCTCCCTGATCGACCGCGTGGCCTCCGCGCTCGGCGACGAGGCCACCCCCGACCGCGTCGAGCGCGTGGCCCGCGCCGTCCTCGAGGCGGGGTCCCCGAGGG
>NZ_JBARYR010000689.1:0-1523 GCF_049648075.1 Rubrivirga sp.
CTCGAGGCCGGCGAGCCCGTCATCGTGCCCCTCGTCGTCACGGTCCCTGAGGCTGGTACGTACGAGATCGCGCTCCTCAACGAGCCGATGAACGTCGACAACCGACCGGTCATCGTCGAGGTCTTCAACGGGACCGTCCCCGACGTGCTCACGGGCGACACACCGTTCGTGTTCGTCGCCAACGAGGGTGATGATCTCACGGGTCGGTTCTCCGTCCGGGTCTCGCTCGGGACGGCCGTCAACGAAGAGGGCTCTGCTGCTACGGAGGAGGTCGCTCTCCGCGTCTGGCCGAACCCGTCCGCTGGCCGCACCTCGATCGCCCTCGAGGGGATGTCGGGTGACGTCCGCGTCGCGCTCTACGACCAGCTCGGTCGTGAGGTCGCCGTCTTCCATGACGGGGCAGCAGTCGGCACCATCGAGGCCGCCATCGAGGCCGGCGAGCTCGCACCTGGCGCCTACGTGCTTCGTGCTACCACTGACGGCGAGGTCTTGACCCGGTCGTTCACGGTAGTCCGCTAGAGACAGCCAAAGTCGAATCGAGAGGCCCGTCCCGTTGCAGGGGCGGGCCTTTTTTCGTTCGCGCATCCAGGAGCACACGGACACGTGCACGGTTTGCGATTCCTTCACGAGCTGGGTTTCTTGGGACGCCCCTCTGCTCACCCATGGACCTCACGCCGGTAGCCCCGCTCGCCCCGATCCCGTTCACCTCGTCTCCGCGCCCCACTCTGGGCGTCGAGATCGAGCTCCAGATCGTGGACCCGATGACCTGCAACCTCAAGCAGGGGTCGGTGGACCTGCTCGACCGGTTGGGCAACGACCACCCGAAGATCAAGCAGGAGCTCACGCAGTCGACCATCGAGGTCATCACGGGGATCTGCGACGACGTGGACCACGCCCTCGAGGACCTGGGCGGGTCACTCCGAGAACTGTACGAACTGGGAGACGAGCTTGGTATGACCTTCGCGTCGGCCGGGACTCACCCGTTCGGGCAGTGGCGAGATCAAAAGGTGTTTCCCAACGACCGCTACCAGGACCTGGTTGACAGGATTCAGTGGCCGGCCCGGCGCCTGCTGATCTACGGCCTCCACGTCCACGTCGGCATCTCATCCGGGGAGAAAGCGATCGCGGTGTCGAACGCGCTCGTGTCGTACCTGCCGCACCTGCTCGCGATCTCGGCTTCGAGTCCGTTCGTCGACTTCGAGGACACGGGCCTGGCCTCTACGCGCTCCAAGATCTTTGAGGGCATGCCGACGGCGGGTCTGCCGTACCGGCTCGCGAACTACGGCGAGTTCCAGAAGTTTATGAACACCCTGGTCCGCGCCGAGGCGATCCAGTCGATCCGCGAGATCTGGTGGGACATCCGGCCCCATCCGAACTTCGGCACGCTCGAGATCCGTATCTGCGACGCGCCCTCGACCATGAAGGAGCTCGCAACCTTGGTCGCGCTCGTTCAGTCCCTCGTCGTCGCCATCGGCGACCGGTACGATCAGGGCGCCCCGATCCAACTTCTCAAGCCCTGGATC
>NZ_JBARYR010000690.1:0-3267 GCF_049648075.1 Rubrivirga sp.
CGAGCAGGTCGCTTGCCGATCCGTCACCCTGGGGGGACGGATGGAACGGCGCCGGCTGGGAGGCCGGGGCGTCGAAGGCGGTGTCCTGGACCGTCGGGTCGTGGACTACAGGCGACGGCTCGTCGGCAGCGTCCGCCAGGGAGCTCTCGTCGGCGGTCGTCTCAACAGAAGACGGGGCGGGCTCGGGTGCGGCAGGAGCCGGTACCTCGGCAGGAGCCGGTGCCTCGGCAGGAACCGGTGCCTCGGCCACGGGCGTGTCCTTGAGGGCGGAGGACGGAGCGGGAATGTCGAGCGAGACGTCCTCGAACGACGCGTCCTCAAAGGTGACCTCGGAGAAGAGGGACTCGACCGGAGCGGCGACCGGTTGGGGCGGCTCGGCCATGACCTGGGCGTGCGCTTCGGGAGTGACCGGGGTCTCGCGTGCCTCGTGGACCGAGGAGTCGGCCTCGAGGGCGGGCGACGTCTCGTGCTCGTGCTCGAAAGGCTCATACTCGGCGACGGTGGGCTCGTCCTCGACGTGCTCGGGCGAGTGGGCCTCGAGGGCGAGAGACGGGGGAGGGGCGAGCTCGCCGCCGGTCTGGATCGAGGCCAGGCGGTCGTGGATCTCCGCGATCTCCGCGTCTCGGCGCTGCGACTCGTGGCGCATCTCGCTCTGGAGCACCTGGACCTGGGCCTGCTGCGTGTCGACGGTCTGGCGGACGCCGTCGAGCTTCTGGGACAGCACCATCCGCTGGGTCTCGCCTTGGAGGCGTTGCTCGGCCAGGGCGTTCTCGATCTGCGTGCCGATCGCTCGGACCTCGCCGGCCAGCGGCTCCGACACGGGGCCACCGCGTCCTGAGGCCGCTTGCGCGCGGTCCCTCAAGAAAAAGAAGATCGTCGCTCCGCCGGTGGCGAAGGCGAGGAACACGAAGAGGGCGATGGTTAAGTAGGACATCGACTAGTCAGGGATGACCATGAGTGCATGAGGACCGGTTCCGGTTCCGACGTCGAGCCGACCGGTGGCGACCGCGTCCTCGAACAGACTTTTCAAGAGCTCGCCTCTCGCAGCGGCAAGCTCCGGGTCGGGAGCCGTGACGGCGATGCGGAAGGACTCGGGGTTCCAGACGAACCGGCTCGTCATGCGGTAGACGTAGGACCGAAGCGTCGGCTCCAGTCGCGCGCTGTTTCGGCTGAACCCGTGCTGGACGGCGTCGAGCAGAAACCCGAGCTCGGTTTCGAGCGGGGAGTCGCTGGCGCCCTCCAAGCGGGTCAGAAGATCGACCGGGATGGGGGAGGGGTCGGCCGGGAAGTTCGCGACAGACGGCGGGCTTAAGGGCGCAGACGTGGCCGTGGCCGCAATGGGTGCGACCGGATCCGGAGCGGCGGTGGCGTCGGATTCGACGGCCTCGAGGTCGACGGCGCTCGGTGCGGAGGCCCGGGCGTCGGACAGGGCGACCAGGAGCGCGGCGCCCAGGAGGAGGGACGTGAGCACCAGCACGCCGATCACGACCGGCAACGTCCCGGCCGGAGGCGGCCAGCCGCCGCGCCGCCGCGCCGACGGACGGTCGCCGGCCGGGGGGAAGGAAATCGAATCGGGTAGGTCGGTAACGGCCACGGGGGCAAACGGGCTCTGGAGAGAGCTGGGGGATTCTCCTAGGTGCTAGGCAAGGCCCGTGCCGAGAGCCCTCGCCCTCTGTCATCGGCCGCTGGGCGGGTATCTTGAGGGAAACGACACGATGTGATCCGGTCTTTTTTCCTGCTCGCCGCCGTTGGTGCCGCGTACGGCTTGGCCGCGTGCGGCGACACGCCTCCGGTCGTCCTCGAGGACGACGCCTGGACGTACGTCGGCGACGCGTCGTGCCAGCAGTGCCACGCGGACCTCGCGACGAGCTATGCCCAGACCGGAATGGGCCGCTCGGTGTCCCTGTTCGACCTCGAGGCCGCGCCCGAGGCCTTCGGCCCGGACGGAACGGGTCCTACGGTATGTGCCGCCGACGGGTACTGCTACCAGCCGTTCGTCCGGGGCGACACCTTGTACCAGCGCGAGACGCGGCCGGACACGCCGGGCTGGGAGCGGACGCACGCGGCGAGCCACGTGATCGGCTCGGGCCACGCGACGCGGTCGTACCTGATGGAGGCGGGCGGCCCCCTCGAGGACGAGGCGGACCTCGAGGGATCGTACCTGACTGAGATGCCGCTGACGTGGTACGTCGACCGGGAGATCTGGGACCTGAGCCCGGGCTATTCCCAGATCAACCAGCGCTTCGACCGGCCGATCACCCTCGACTGCCTGACGTGCCACAACGGGCGACCCGGTCACGACACGAGCCAGAACTTTTTCACGGACGTCCCGCTCGGGATCACCTGCGAGCGGTGTCACGGTCCGGGCTCGGCCCACGTCTCGGCCTTCGAGGCCGGCGGCGCGCCGAGCTCCACGCGCATCGTCAACCCCGCCAACCTGCCGACCGACCTCCAACTCGACGTCTGCCAGCAGTGCCACCTGACCGGCGAGACCGTCTACGCGCCGGGCCACGACGCCACGACGTACCGGCCCGGCCGACCGCTCTCGGCGCACCGCTCGGTCTACGTCACCCAGGCGTCCATCGAGGACCCCGACGACTTCGGGATCTCGAGCCACGCCGAGCGCATGATGCGGAGCGCGTGCTACGAGGAGAGCCTGGGCACGGACCGGCCCCTGACGTGCACGTCGTGTCACGACCCCCACGTCGCGACGGCCTCGCTCCCGGCCGACCACTTTAACCAGTCGTGCGCGACGTGCCACGGCGACGACGGCCACCTCGACGCGTGCTCGCGCCCGGACACGTCCGGCTTGGTGGACGCGATGACGGGCGACTGCGTGAGCTGCCACATGCGGACGGGCGGGACCTCGGACATCCCCCACGTCTCGTTCACCGACCACTGGATCCGCCGCGACCCGCCGCCCTCGACCGAAGGCGTCACCGACGGCGCCGACCTCCGCCGCGAGACGCCGTTCCGGCTCGTCAACCTGGTGACGCAGGGCGACGTCCCGCCCTCGAGGGCGGAAGCGGACGTGACGTTGGCGCTCGCGACCTTGATGCTGTACGAGACGCGCCACCGTCTGCCGGACTATCTGCCTGAGATCGCCGCCCGCCTGCGGAGCGCTCTTGCGGCCGGCGTCGAGCGGACCGACGCACGGGTCGGCCTGGGGCGGGCGCTCTACGAGCAGGACTCGCTCGCGGCGGCGCAGCGCGTCCTCGAGGACGCCGTCACGCGCGATGCCGAGGCGCCCTACGCGTGGTTCTGGCT
>NZ_JBARYR010000691.1:0-5811 GCF_049648075.1 Rubrivirga sp.
ACCAAGATCTTGAGCGTCGGAGGGCGACTGAACGGCGCGCTGCGGCACGGGTTGGTCGCCGAGCGCCCGTTCCGCTCGCCGCACCACACGATCTCGAACGCCGGGCTGGTCGGCGGCGGCTCGAACCCGATGCCCGGCGAGATCTCGCTCGCCCACAACGGCGTCCTGTTCTTGGACGAGCTGCCCGAGTTCGACCGGCCCGTCCTCGAGGTGCTACGGCAACCTCTAGAGGAAGGGGAGGTCACGATTGCTCGCGCTCGAGCGACGGTTCGCTACCCCGCGCGATTCATGCTGATGGCGAGCATGAATCCGTGCCCGTGTGGTCACGCCGGTGACCCAACGCGGGCGTGCGTCTGCGCCCCCGGCCAAGTCCAGCGCTACCTCGCCAAAGTGAGCGGCCCGCTCTTGGACCGGATCGACCTGCACGTCGAGGTCACGCCGGTCCCGTTCGACGACCTGGGCCGCATCGAGGTCGCGGAGCCGAGCGCGGCCGTCCGGTCCCGCGTCCAAGCCGCACGCCAACGACAGGCCGAGCGGTTCGCCGGCCTCGAGGGCCGCTATTGCAACTCCCAGATGACCGCCCCCGAGGTCCGCCGCTGGTGCCGCCTGGACGACGCGAGCCGGGGCCTGCTCAAGTCCGCGCTGACGCGGCTCGGCCTGTCCGCCCGCGCCCGCGACCGGATCCTCAAGGTGTCCCGCACCATCGCCGACCTCGAGGGCGTGGCGGCGGTCGGCGCGTCGCACATCGCGGAGGCCATCCAGTACCGGTCCCTCGACCGGGCGGGGTGGGGCGTCTCGTGACCCTCTGTCCGCTGTGCGACCTCGAGGACGACCCGGTCTCGGTCGTTGCAGAGCCTTCCTCGAGGTACCGAGGCTACCGCATCCCGTCGGCAAGGTTGCCGTCGTTCGACTACGGCGTCGGCGTCTTCTTTGTGACCATCGCCACTCGAGGTCGTGCGCCGTGGTTCGGCGTCCTCGAGGGCGGGCAGGTTGCACCGTCGTGGGCCGGGCGCGTCGTCCTCGAGGAATGGGAGCGGACCGGCACACTGCGCCCAGCCGTCACGCCCGACGCGTTCATCGCGATGCCTGACCACGTCCACGGAATCCTGTCGATTAGCGCCGAACCGGCTGGAGACGTAGAGACGCCACGCCGTGGCGTCACTGGCGAGCGCGGTGCATCGTGGCGCTCTGGTGTTCTCGGCGCTGTCATCGGTCGGTTCAAAGCCCAGTGCACCCGTCGCATCCGCGAGCGGCATCCAGACTTTGCGTGGCAGCCTCGCTTCTGGGACGTCGTCATCCGCGACGAGCGCCACCTCGAGGCCGCACGGCGTTATGTCCTCGAGAACCCCACGCGAGGGTGATGTCCGTCCTCGAGGGCGAGTCCTCGGGAAGCGACCTCGAGGTCGGAGACGCCACAGCGTGGCGTCTCTACGTCGTCCGCAGCCTCGAGTCTGACGAAGGAGAACGGTGCGTTCGTCGCGACCTCGAGGTCGCCTGCCTATTCGGCCGCGGCGGCTTCGGTCGCGATGGACACGCGCATGTCGAGGGCCGACGCCACCGACGCGACCGCCGCCAATCCGTCGATGGTCGCCTCCCGGTCCGCGTAGACCGCGAGCGACGTCCGGCCCTCCCGGACCGCCTGCACGGCCGAGGTCAGGCTGTCCCGCACGACCACTCGGTCCTCGACGGTGTAGACGTTGAGCGAGTCGATGGTGACCGCCACGTACTCCTGCTCGAGCGGCGTCGCCGAGGCCACGTCCGGCAGGTTCACGCGAAGCCCGTTCTGCGTCACGAACGATGACGTGAGCAGAAAGAAGATGAGCAGGAGCAGGACGATGTCCGTCAGCGAGGCCAGGCTGAACGCGGTCAGCGATTTCCGGCCGGACGAGAAGTTGAACGAGGCCATGCTATCGGGACGGCGGGGCCTGGAGGAAGTCGACGAAGTCGGACGAGACGCGCTCGAAGCCGTTGACCAACCGGCCGATCCGGCTCACCAAAATGTTGTACGCGAACAGGGCGAGCAGCCCCACGGCCAAACCGGCCGCTGTCGTGACGAGAGCTTCCCAGATGCCCCCTGCCAGAAGCGATGGGTTGACCAGGCCCTCATAGCGCTGGATCTGGCGGAACGCGCCGATCATGCCGGTCACGGTCCCCAGAAAGCCGAGCATCGGGGCGATGGCCGCGACGGACGCGAGAAGGTCCATCCGCTTCTCGAGCGAGTACGTCTCGCGCCGGCCCGCCTCCTGGATCGCCGCCTGGATCTCGTCGATCGGGCGTCCCAGCCGCTCCAAGCCGCGCTGGACGATTCTCGAGGCCGGCGAGTCGCGCTCGCGGCAATAGGCGACCGCCGCCGTGACGTCTCCCGTGGCCACGTAGTCCGAGACGTTGCGCACCAGCGTGTCCGGGTCCCCCTCCGCGCGGCGGAGCGCACGAACCCGCTCCCACACGATGGCGACCATCAGGATCGACAGCAGAACGATCGGGACCATCGACCAGCCTCCTAAGAACAGGAGCTCGAAACCGCCGCGGAGCGATTCCATGAACGATGGTTCCGCTGCAACGGGCGGAGCGGCAGCGAGGGTGTCCGCGATGACGGACGAGTCGGGGGCGGTTTGGAGCATGAGGGCCGGGCGCATCTAGAGCGTCTGGAGATCGAGAGGCCACGTGTCGCCAGGGGCCTGGGGGGGGAGTCGGTCGCGGAGGCGGATCGCGTCGCCGCGTGAGGAGAACTGTCCGACGGCGACGCGGAACATGGGGCGCCCGCGGCTCTCGGCCTCGAGGACGGCCGTCCGGTAGCCGGAGCGAGCGTACCGCTGGCTGAGCTGCTGAGCGTCGGAACGGGCCGGCGTCGAGAGCACGATCAGTGTCCAGGCGTCGGCGGTGGGACGGATGGGAGACCGGCTGGAGAGGGCCTGTCGTTCCGGCGCCGACAAGCCCACCAAGACGGGAGGCGTGATCGCGACGTCGGACTGCGGCGCCTGGCCGAGCCCCGGCCGGATCCGAGGCTCTTCGCGCTGAGCACTCGTCCTCGAGGTCGCGACTTGCGACGCCGACGTCCGCACAGCCCCGTCGGATTCAGCGCGAGGCGTCTCGAGCGGCCCAGCGGCCAGGGGGTCAGAACCGTCGGCCCCTGCAGAAGCGGGTAGGCCGAACGCTTGCCCGTCCTCGAGGCCAGAAGCGGTCGCCAGCGAGCCGTTCTCGTGAGAGGTGACGGTCGCAGGCAAGGTGCTGGATGAGGTCACCGATCGCGAGGACGGCTCGACAGCGGGCGATGTCGTGGGCTCTACCGCCCGTGGACCAAACTCGAAGGCGAGAGCCGCGAGCCCGGCCAACACGAGAAGGACCAGAAGGGTCCACGGAAACCGCCTGCGTGGGGGTGGCGGCTCAGGAGCCTGCCGTTCTTGGTGTGGTGCGGCCACCGTCTCTGCGATCGGCGCGGGCGCGACTGCCAGCACCGGGGGGTCGAAGGTCTCGTCCAGGGGCTCGGGCTGCGGGGCGACGGGCTCGGCCGGCCTAGCAGGCTCGACCTCGAGGTCGGCGTGAGGACGGGGCTCCTTGGCAGGAGCTCCAACTGGAGCCGCCGCAGCGGCTTCGGGGCGGAACGGGTCGTACCCGTCCTCGGCATCGTCCTCGAGGTCGGGCGCTGGCGAAACATCGTCGACGGGAGGCGTCTCCTGCTCCACGTCCTCGACGTCGACCACCTCTCTAGCCGGCGCGGCCACGACGAGGGGCTCCGCTGCAGCGGGGTCCTCGTTTGGGACGGGCGGGACCACGTCGAAATCCGCGTCCTCGATGTCTGAACCGCCGAGGTCGTCCTCGAGCCCGCTGAGGCTCGGAGGCGTGCCGGAGGGGAGAGTCGTCCACCCGTCACTCGCCCACGTGTCCCGATCGTCCTCGGCGCTCGGAGACGGTTGGAGAACGTCGTCGAACGCTTCGTCGAGGAGGTCGTCATCGACGAAGGTCGCCGATGCGATCGACAGGGGCTCCTCGGGCGTTGCAGGGGAGGTCGTCAGCTCCTCCAGCTCAGCGACAAGGTCGTCCGCTTGTTCGACGGGAGCATTCTCGGGCTGCGGCTCGCCCTCGAGGTCGGCCGGCTGAGGCGGCGGAGGTGTGGCGGGCGCGCTCGGGGTAGAGGGTTGCGCGGGGGGGGGCGTCTGAGGCTGCGCCGGCGCGGCCACCGACGACGCGTCCGTGCCCACCGGAGCGAGCCCCTGATACGTGCGGTTGACGGCATCCAGAAGGTCGGCCTCCACGCCGAGGACGACGCCCCCGCTCGTCCGTCTCAGCAGTCCCACGCCCGGCATTCGGACCTCACCGGTCGCCGCCAAGCGCCCCTCGATCTGGTCCATCGCCCGACTGTAGTCGCCGGGCGTCGACTCGAGGTCGGTGCCTCGGAACCGAGCGTAGGCCAGCTCCAGCGTCGTGTGTCCGGGCTTGGTCGCGACCAAGCCAACCGTCTGGCCCGGCGGCAGGAGGATGCGCTTCCCGTCCGCCTGCTCCTCGATTCGGGCGGAGACGTGTTGGCGAACCAGCGTCCCGAGGCCTGGAAGGGGGGCCGGCTGGCCAGCGATCAGGCGCTCACGGATAGCGGCGGCGACGGCGTCGAGCGGGGTCACGGGCGCGAAAGGGGAGACGAGGGAAGGTAGGGAGTCAACGGGAAAGGCGGATGCCGGCGAGGACCGTGAACGGCGGCTCGGGCGATCCCGGCCAGCGCTCCGCGTCGCCGACGAGCCGCTCGCCGCGGAGCACGATGGAGACCGCCTCTGTCACGTCGTACCGCGCGTCGAGGGCGAGCCGGCCCCACGCTTGGGCGTCGTCCCCACCGGTCCGGTCGAGGGGTCGCGCGCTCTCGGCCATCGCCGCGAGCCCGATCCTGCCTCGATTGGCCCCGAACGGTACCTGAAAGCCTGCCCGGCCTTGGACGGGTGCGTAGAAGGGGACCGCATCGACGCCCTCGGCGTCGGCAGCACGGACCTCGAGGCCGGCTGCGAACGAGATGCCACCCGGTGCGATCAGTGACACGTCGCCCCCCAATCCCAGGACGGTCAGGTCGAGGACGCTGGTCGTGAACTCGCCTCCGGCTTGGTCGAACACCAGGTACGTCGGCGCGCGCTGGCCGATTCCGAACACGCGGACGCGGGCGGCGCCGGGGCGGAGCTCGAGGCCGGCGCGGGCATCGACCGGGAATACGTCGGGGACGACGAGGGGATTGGGGACGACGAACGGGTTGACGCCGCTGAGATCGGTGAGCGAGCGGACCGCGACGTGAGGGTCGTTGCGGGCGAAGAGCCGCGTCGTCGCCCCGAGAGGCAGCGACAGGTCGACGATCGGGCCGGCCGTCTGTGCGTCCGCGCCCGTCGCCGGTCCGTCGACATCGAGGACGAGGGCTCGTGCGCCGAGCGCGATGCGCGGTCCGTCGGGCCTGCCGAAGGCGACGGCGAGACCTCCGGCGCCGTACCGCGTGTCCGTCCCCACGGCTCCAGTCCCAGCGATGCCACCCGCGGCATCGAGTCGGATCCGGTCGCCCACGATTCCGAGTTGTCCTCTCGCGTCGACGCGCCCCTCCGTCGTCTCGCGCTCGGACTCATCGGCGCGGCCCAGGGCGCCCTGCTCGTATCGGGCTGTCAGCGAGTACCGCGTCGCCCCGGCGCCCTCGATGCCGACCTCGACGCCGGCGGCCCGTCGGACGCGGTCGTCCGTGTTGAAGTCGGCCGGCGTGGAGTACCCGTCGAAGACGGCGTCGCCCTCGATGCGCAAACGGCCTGGCGCGAAGGACCGGCCCCCGGCGCGCGCTCGGATCCGGTCGAAGGT
>NZ_JBARYR010000692.1:0-2681 GCF_049648075.1 Rubrivirga sp.
GGGTAGGTGTGGGGTACGACGACGGCACCCTCGACTCTCGCAGTCAGCGCCACGCTGGACAGGCGAGCCTCGAGAGCACCCGCCAGTGCCGCCGACGCCTTCCCGGCTCCGACGACCACGACACGCCGGAACGACCCGAGTGGCCGACCGGCGACGGCCTCGAGGTCGACGCCGGCGATCCGTGACGGAGCCTGGACGGATCGGACCGCTGCATCGAACACGCTTCGGGCATCGAGGGCGAGATCGGTCATGGGGCGAGAGGGTCAGCGGTCAAGGTCGCGCCTGCGGACGTACCATCAGGAAAGGCCTCGGCACCCGGGTGAAAGAACGGATCTGCTCGTCCGCCGTAGTCGACCCCTCACGTCCTCACCTCCCGATGTCCCTGCCTGTTGCCCCCGAGGAACGCGCGCTTCCCGTCACCGCCGAGTACCACCGCAAAAAGTGGAAGGCGATGGCCCTCCCCGGTCTCGTCGTCGTCGCCTTCGGGGCGTGCGCCGTCGGCCGGGCGACGGTCAAGTGGTCCGATGGGAGGCCGTACTTCTGGCACGGCACGTTCGCGCTCGTCTGCCTCAACGCGGGGCTGAGCGTCTTCGGGGACGCGGTCAAAAACCGGGCGCTCTACGAGGTCAAGGCGGGGCTCTAGACCGTCTGGGTAGTGGCGCTGCCGTGAGGCGGGCTCGACGGCGATGGGGCGCGGTGCCCGTCGGCTAGATTCCGAGTGTCCCACCCGTACGCCCGATGTTCCGCCTCGTCCTCCTGGTCGCCCTCGCGGCCCCCGCGTTCGCCCAGCACTTTCCGACCGACGACCCCGTGATCCGCGAGATGTGGGCCGAGGGCATGGACCGGTCCCAGACCGAGGCGATGGCCCACGTCCTGACCGACGTGATCGGGCCCCGGCTCGCAGGCTCGCAGGGCCTGGAGAACGCGCAAGACTGGCTCTTGGAGACGTACGCCGGCTGGGGCGTCGACGCGCGTCGCGAGGAGTACGGGACGTGGAACCGCTGGGAAGCCGGCGCGCTCCACGTCGAGATGACGGCGCCCCGTGTGCAGTCTCTCGTTGCCGAGATGCTGGCCTGGACCCCGGGCACCGACGGTCCGGTCGAAGGACCCGTGGTAGCCCCGCCCGCCGACTTGACGCCCGAAACCGCCCAGGCGTGGCTCGCGGGCCTCGAGGGCGCCTTCGTGCTGACGAGCCCGCCCGAGCCGATGTGCCGCGCGATGCAGGAGCTCGAGGCCAACGCCCGCCCTGAGACCATCGAACGGCTCGAGGCGCAACGAGCGTCTTTGCGGGCGGACTGGCGGCAGCGCCTGAGCGCCCTTGGCCGCGACGTGGCGGGCGTCCTCGAGGACGCGGGCGTCGCCGGGACGCTGTCGTCGCGGTGGTCCGGCGGATGGGGCGCGAACAAGGTGTTCAGTACCGGGAACGAGCGCGCCGTCGGCCTCGATGTGTCGTGCGAGGACTACGGGATGTTGGCGCGGCTGGCCGAGTCCGAGAACGCGCCGCGCGTCCGCGTCAACGCTCAGGCGGAGGATGGAGGCGTGGTGCCGCAGTTCAACGTCGTCGCCGAGATGCGGGGCACGGAGCTCCCCGACGAGTACATCCTGCTGAGTGCCCACCTCGACTCGTGGCACGCGGCGACGGGCGCGACGGACAACGCGACGGGCACGATCGTGATGCTCGAGGCCATGCGCATCCTGAAGGAGACCTACCCGAACCCGCGCCGCACGATCCTGGCCGGGCACTGGGGCGCCGAGGAAGTGGGCCTGATCGGCTCGGGCGCGTTCCGGGAGGACCACCCCGAGGTCGTGGCCGGGCTCCAAGTGGGGTTCAACCAGGACAACGGGACGTGGCGGTTCGAGCGGATCGAGGGGCAGGGCTTCCTGGACACCGCCGAGCACCTACCCGTGTGGATGGCCGCCGTCCCGACCGAGGTCCAGGCCCAAGTCGTCGTCGAGGTCCCGGGCGAGCAGAACAACCGCGGCTCCGATCACACCTCGTTCACCTGCGCCGAGGCGCCCGTCCTACGCTTGCAGTCGCCCTACGACGAGTACCGCCAGTACACCTGGCACACGAACCTCGACACCTACGACAAGATCGTGTTCGACGATCTCAGGCAGAACGCGACGTTGGCGGCGATGCTGGTCTACGGCGCGTCCGAGGACCCGGAGCGGATGACGCGCGAGACGGCCAACCTGCCGGTCAACCCGCGCACGGGCGAGCCCCGCGAGTTCGGCCCGTGCCGCGAGCCGAGGAGGACGGCTCCGAACTAGCGGCGGTCGTCCTCGAGGACGGCGAGCTTTCCTGGCGGCGGCGCCATGGACTTCCCTCTTCGCCGGGGAGTGTTGGGCACGAATTAACTGGCGCGTAGCCACGTCCTCGAGGCTGCTCGTCGTGCCCGGAGTGAGAGTGAGGCCGCCCTCTTTGGGTGGGGATGTCTACATGGGGCGTGGAGTTCCGCAGGCCTCGACGTCGGCGCTATCCGCTCCCGAGGTCGCCGGGGACACCGCCACTGAGAGCAGGAAAGACCGCCCGGGCCCGCGAGCTCCTGGGCGCAGGCCCGGTAAACGTCCGTGTCGGCCTCGTAGCGCTGCTCCCGCTCGAGGTTGGCCGCGCGGCCGAGCGCGTCGGCCCGCTGCCCCTGGAGACCGGCGTCGGCGTCCAGGCCCGTCCGCAGCAGGCC
>NZ_JBARYR010000693.1:0-3092 GCF_049648075.1 Rubrivirga sp.
GCCTCGGGACGGTCCTTGATGGACACATAGCCGTACTGGACCTCGGGCTCGTCAGGCTCGTGGAGTTCGATGCCAGGGCGGAAGTCGGGCACGGGTGCGGCTGTGGTTCGCCGGAGTAGACCGCAACCGCGTCGATGTCTAACGGCACGGCCTCGAGGGCGGAATGCTCGAGGCCCCACCGGTGACATCAACGCCGTGCAAAGAACGGGGGCGCCACTCGCGCGGCGCCCCCGTTCGTCCTCGAGGACGGGTCGCTACTCCGACGGGATCAGGTCCAGGAGAAGCTGCTTGTTCGACTCGCTGAGCTGGATCTGCTTGATGAGCGCCTGCATCGCCTCGTCCGGGTAGCGGGAGTTCAGCGCGCGCAGGAGCATGTTGCGCGAGTGCGCGACCTCGTCCTCGATGAGCCGTTCCTCGTTCCGCGTGCCCGAGCGCTTGATGTTGATGGCCGGGTAGATCCGCTTTTCCGAGAGGTCCCGGTCCAGGACGATCTCGGAGTTGCCGGTCCCCTTGAACTCCTCGAAGATGACGTCGTCCATGCGGCTTCCGGTCTCTACGAGAGCCGTGGCCACGATCGTCAGCGAGCCGCCGTTCTCGATGTTGCGGGCCGCGCCGAAGATCTTGCGCGGGATCAAGAGCGCGCGCGCATCGAGGCCGCCCGACATCGTCCGGCCGGAGTTGCCGCCGTGCAGGTTGAACGTCCGGCCCAGGCGCGTGAGCGAGTCGAGCAGGATGGCGACGTCGTGGCCCTGCTCCACCAAGCGGCGGGCGTACTCGAAGGCCATCGTGGCGACGCGGACGTGGTTGTCCTCGCCGGCGTCGTTCGAGGACGCGAAGACGGTCGCCTCGGTGTTGCGGCGGAAGTCGGTCACCTCCTCGGGGCGCTCGTCGATCAGGAGCGCGACCAGCTTGACGTCGGGGTGGTTCTGCGAGAGCCCGGCCGCGAGCCCTTTGAGGATAAACGTCTTGCCCGCACGCGGCGGCGCCACGATGAGCGCGCGCTGGCCCTTGCCAAGCGGCGAGACCATGTCGATGACGCGCATCGAGATGTCGCTCTTGTCCGTCACCACGTCGAGCTTCTCTTCGGGGTAGATCACCATCCCGTCGTCGAAGTCCGGGAGCTCGGCCCACTCGTCGGGCGTCATGCCCATGACCTCCGTCACCTCGGTGACCTGCCAGGCGCCCTTGCGGCCCGGCTTGATGGTCCCCTTGAGCTGGACGCCGTCGCGCAGGTTGTGCTTCTGGATGAGCGGCGGCGGCATGAACGGGTCGTTGTCGCCCTTGGAGAGCGACGTCGAGATCTCGCGGATGAAGCCGAACTTCTTGTCGCCGATCAGCTCGAGCATGCCCACGAAGGGCTCGCCCGGCTTTCCGTTGTCGTCGGTCTTCTTGTTGCTGTTCCGGCTCCGCTTTTTGCGGCGACGGCCTCCGCCCTGATCCTCAGAGTCGTCCGCGTCGTCACCGGACTCGTCCACCGCGGTCTCGTCGAGCTTGTCGCTCGAGGCGACCGGCTCGGACTTGCGCGTCCGCCGGCGGCGCTTGGGGGCCTCCTCGGTCGCGTCTGCCGACGTCTCCTGGGGCTCGGCCTTCTTGCGCGTTTTGCGCTTCGGCTTGGCCTCGGTGGCGGACCCGTTAGAGGACGGGCTGCTTCCTCCGGTAAGGTCGATGATGGGGGCGCGCGGGCGGCGGGGCTTGGTCGCGGCGGTTTCGTCGGCGTCAGCCTTCGGGGTCTTGTCTGCCATAGAGTGGCGTGTCGTTCGGGGAGCGCCGGGGGGCGCGTGGGATCGGCCGGACCTCGAGGCGGACAGAGCCGCGACGGGGGGCGAGCGGGTCTCGCCGGTCGGCAGGAATCGGGAATGCGGCTGCGCCGCCGGTTCTGAACGCGTGGCAGGACTGCCACGAATGGGAACACGTCAGGCCAGGAATCCGACGGTCGGCATCACCTCGCTCCGCTGCGACGGCTGGGACCTGGCCTTGAAAGCCCCTTCGGCGTCGGTTCGGTTCGCCTGCGGGACTCGCTTGAGACGTCGGCAAAGATAGGTGGTTTCAGTCGGCCCTTCAACCCCAGGGCCTTCACAGGGCCTTCCCTGAGCGCGGCCCCGGCCTCGAGGCCGAACCGGCCGGCTCCCGACCGCGTTGGCCGACCTCGACGCGCCCTCGTTTCGATGGTCTTGCTCTACATCCTTGCGGCTCTGATCTTGCTGTGGTTCCTGGTCGGGGTCGCGACGTGCATCTCCGTCTCGGTCAAGGAAGCCGAGCGCGACGGGCGGCCTCGAGGACGAGCAGCGCTCCGCGGCGCGTTGAAGGCGTTCGCTCACATGGCGTAGTGCCAGACCTCGACCTAGAACGCGCGCACTGGGGCCGCGGCCACATCGTCGCGGGGACCGACGAAGCGGGCCGTGGATGCCTGGCGGGTCCCGTGGTGGCGGCGGCCGTCGTTCTGCCGCGAGACGCCGCGCTTCCCGGCCTCGACGACTCGAAAAAGCTATCGGCAGAGGCGCGCGAGGCCCTCGTCCCCGAGATCCACCGTGTCGCGGTCGCCGTCGGGGTCGGCCTGTGCTCGCCGGCCGAGGTCGACGAGCTGAACATCCTGTGGGCCTCGATGGAGGCGATGCGCCGCGCCGTCCTCGCCCTCGAGGTCGAACCCGACGTGGTGCTGGTGGACGGCAACCGGACGATCCCGAATGCGACGTGGGCGCAGGAACCCGTCGTCAAGGGCGATACCAAGAGTTTGTCCATCGCGGCGGCGTCGGTGATCGCGAAGACGACGCGGGACGCGACCATGGTCGACCTCGACGCGGCGTTCCCGGCGTACGGGTGGGCGCGGCACAAGGGCTACCCCACGGCGCAGCACTACGCCGCCCTCGAGGCGCACGGCCCGAGCCCGCACCATCGCCGCTCGTTTCGGCTGGCCAAGCGCGCGTAGCACCCGCCGGGTTCTCCACACCCTTGTCCACGGTGTGGACTACCGCGTTCGTTCCCAGAGCCTCAGGATCTCGAGCACCTCGCGCGTGACCGCCGACGGCTGGTCGTCCGCGTCGGCGACGACATGAGCCTGGGCGTAGAACGGCTCGCGAGCGTCGAGCAGGGAC
>NZ_JBARYR010000694.1:0-4534 GCF_049648075.1 Rubrivirga sp.
AGGAGGTCGGCGCCGAAGGCGAACGTCACAACGAGGTCATCGAGGCCGTCTACGTGACGGCTCAGAAAGCCCGCGAGGAAGCGCCCGACGCGCCGTCGCGCGACCTCGGCATCGTCGCTGCAGGCCGGATGGCCATCCACTACTGGACGGCCGCATTCGACACGGCGCGCGGCTACCTCGACCAGCTCGGCATGGACGAGTCGGCAGCCGCCATGCAGAAGTGCCTCGAAGAGGCCCAGCAGCAGGACGTGCGACACGTCGAGCTGGCCAACCGCATGACGAGTGCGACATCCTGACCCGCGCCTCACGCTGGGAGGCCCCGGACGAGCACGTGCTCTTCCGGGGCCTCCTGTGTTAAATGCGTCCCGCTGGGCCTTCCAGGAGCGGTCGACTCTCGCGACGATCCCGAAGGGGAGGGGGGTGAGGGCCGGCTGGGGTCCGCGCCCGCGTGCCACCCGCTAGCGCCTCGCTGTAGCGGGGCTAGAACGCGAACAGACTCCGGGCGTCTTGGGCAGGCGGAGGGGGCATGTCGTACCCTCAGGTGTCGTGCGGCGGGTCATCCGTCCCGACGGACCGCGTTGTTGTTGAACTGGCGGATGCGCCACCCCTCGTCCGTCCGGACGAGCACGGCCGTGATCACGCTCTCGGACACCTGGCGCTCCCCTCCCCTGACGTAGTCGTCCCGGTTGGAGACGACCGCGAGAGCGACCCCGGGGGCGACCCGGTCCACCGACACCACGTCGAACGCGATCGTGCTCCCCTCGGCGTAGATCGTCGACCAGATCCGCTCGTGGACGGCCACGTTCTGAGCGGCCGTCTGGTCCAGCGACAGCCGTCCCCCGACGGCGACGTAGTCGTGCGGCTCGGTGAACGCGGACGCAAAGAGGTCCGCGTCCTTCGTGTTCCACCCCCGCACCACCCGGTCGATGGTGGCGCGTACGTCGGCCTCGTAGCCGGGGTCAGGGTCAGGTGTCGTCATGGTCGCTGGACTCCCTGCGCAACCCACCAGGAGCGCGCAAGCGGTGAGGGTTAGGAGGGCTGTGAGACGGGACATCGGTATGCGGGGTAGGATCACTGTGAAAGGCGCATCCGTAGGCGGCCTCCGACGTTGAGCGGTTTCAGGTTCGCCCTGCCGCGGCGACACATCTTGCCCGGTCTGGACTTCCCGTTTGCCTCCCGTGGACATCTCCCCCCCGACCCGCTTCCCGCCGGACCTCGGCGTCCGCCTGGCGAACCCGTTCGGCGCCCGCGTGGGCGTGCTCCGGCTGGGCTCGGTCGGCCCGGCGCGGCTCTGGGACTACCGAGACGACGGCCTCAAGTTGGAGAGGCCCGCAGCGAGCGGGGCCCGGTGGATCTCGGTCCTCGCTCAGGTCGAGGGGCACGCCCGATTCGAGGCGGCGGGCCGCTCGTGCGAGCTCGGTCCGGGGGGCGTCGCGTTCCTGGAGGGCCCGTTCTCCGCGTCGATCGAGACTGTTGGGACGGCGCGGCAGGTCGGCGTCGAGCTGCCGCTCGCGACGGTCCGCTTCCCGAGCGGCTACCTGGCAGGCAGGGGCGCCGACGGGTCGTCCCCGACCGTTCAACTCCTGTCCGACGCGCTGCGGACGCTGTGGGACGCAGCCCCGTCGCTCGACGTGATCCAGGGAGAGGCGGCGCTGACCGCGATCGCTGCCCTGGCGCGGGTCGCGACCGGGTCGCTGCTCGCGGACCGGTCCCCGTCCGACGTCCTGCTCGACCGGGCCACCGAGGTCATCGAGCGGGAGTCGCGCGACCCCGGCCTCTCCGCTCAGGCTGTGGCCCAGGCCGTCGGCGTGAGCCGGCGTCACCTGGACCGGATCTCGGTGTCGAGCACGGGCAGGTCGGTCGACGAACGGATACGGGACCACCGGCTCGACAAGGCCGCCTCGCTTCTGGAAGCCGGCGCTGCAGGCGAGATCGGCGTCTACGGAGTGGCGCTGGAGTGCGGCTTCCGAGGGGCCTCGCACTTTTCGCGCTCGTTCCGAGCGCGGTTCGGCGTCGCGCCGAGCCGGTGGTCTGGCCCCGCCGCCGAGCTCAGGCCCCTCGGCTTCACCGGTGGATGAGACCGTGCCGCCCTGTAGGGGTTGGCGCCGTCCCAGGCTGCCCGGTCTGGTCTCATGTTCCCTCCCACATGCCCCCCTCCCATGCCCTACGTCAACATCAAGATCACCGACGACGGCGTCTCGGCCGAGCAGAAGGCGGAACTGGTCCGCGACGTGACCGACTCGCTGGTCCGGGTGCTCGGGAAGAAGCCCGAGCACATCCACGTAGTGCTCGACCTCGTGGACCCTGAGAACTGGGGGTACAGCGGCGTGCTCACGACGGAGTACCGGGAGCGCGCCTCGTAGGGAGTACGGGGTGAGACCGACTGGGGAGTATGCCGAGGCGAGCCCGGCGCTCGGGCGCGGTGGAGCGAGTCACCGGACCCGCTACCCGAGTGGACCTGCCCTGACCGCCACTCGAACCGTGCAATCACGATGCCCGCCTCCCCACCACTTCCGCACAAGAGTCCCCTCGTGTCGGGTGGTACCTCGCACCCAGCGCTCGGTCCATGTTCCTGCCCGGACACGTCGGACGGGCGGTCGGCGTCGAGGGCGGGGCCGTCATCGCTGGACGCGTCAAAATTGGCGTCGTGACCTACGGACGCAGCGGCCCGATCAACCCCGACACGTTCCCCACGGCGCTCCCGGATGGTCTGACCTACCGCGGCCAGTCGACACTCGACCTGCGTGCGGACCACGGCTACACCGGAGTCGTGGTCGCCCCCAACGTGACCCTCTCTGACGCGGTGACCGTCGAGGTCCCCCTCTCCGTCGGATTTGTCGGCGTTGGGTTCTACCGCGACGACCGCGTGACGCTGGATGGCCGCCGGGTGAGCGCGTGGGAGAACGGCCTCTTCGAGGACGGCGACGTCGGGTTCGGACTCGCCACCGAGGGTGGACTCCGGGCGTCGTTTGCCCTCCGACCCGGCGTCCGGCTGACCGGCGGCGTGCTCTACACTCGTCTCAGCGGGTGGGAGACGTTCGCGCGTCCGTTGGACTTCTACGACGGACTAAGCACTCAGGTCGGCCTCTCGTTCGGTACCCGGTAGGTCCATGCGCCGGACGGGCGGTCGGTGCGGTCCGGCGACCTGGTCGCCCGCGAGGCGGCCGGCCCGACGCCGTAGCCAGGCTCTTCGGCAGTGGTCCACCGAGGACCTCGCCGAGAGCGCCGGCCTCAGCGTCGAGGCTGCGGAGGCGGAAACGGATCGTCCCGCCGGCTCGTTCGCCCCGTCCGATGCCCCTCGACACCCCAGACAGCTTCCGCCCGTGGCTGGCCGCGGTCGTTCCACTCTCCGACGACGAGTGGGCGGCGGTGGCCGAGCGCCTCGTCCCGGTCCGGCTGGAGGCCGGCGAGACGCTCGCGATTGAGGGCGAGGTGCGGCGCTGGGTCGGGTTCGTCCGTGAGGGGGCGCTCCGATACTCCGTCTTGCGCGACGGCACCGACCACGTGACCGCGTTCGACTTCGAGGGCGACGTGGCCGGCGACCTCTCCGGGTTCTTCGACGGCGCCCCAGCGTCCCAAACGATCACGGCCGTCGAGCCGTCGGCGCTCGACGTCCTGACGCACGACGCCTTCGCGGCGCTCGTCCACCAGGTCCCGTCGCTGGCCGCCGTCCGCGGCGCCGTCGCTGGGATGCTGTTCGACGGAGCACGAGCGCGAGCGGCCGAGCTCCAACAGTTCTCGGCTGAAGACCGGTACCGGCGGCTCCTGGCGCGGAGCCCGCGCGTGGTCCAGCGCGTGCCGCTCTACCATGTCGCGTCGTACCTCGGGGTGACGCCGGAGGCGCTGAGCCGCATCCGACGACGCGTGGCTGGCGGCTGAGCCGTGGCGGCCGGTCGTTGAGCCGCCAGCCGACGAACCTCTGGTAGGCTTCTCCGAAGACGGGGGAGAGCCGTACGCCGAGAGGTTGGGGCCGCGACGCGTTCGGAGCCGGTTGGGGCGGGGGGAGATTGATCCAGATCAAGACGAACGGCGAGCCTTCCTGACCACGATCAAGGCGCCAGACGGAGGCCGTGGGGGAATCTGTGGGCACGACGCCGGATTCGCCGGTGACACCCTCTCCCCCACTCTGATGTCTCCACTCGCCCCCTCGGCCCGGCCCCGCCGCGCGGTCGCCGCGCTCCTCGCCGCCCAGTTCGCCCTGATGTGGGCGGCGTTCTTCGTCTTGTCGGCCGCGCTCGACTGGCCGACCAGCCTCGGCCTCCCTGCCGCCCTGAAGCTCGAGCTCTTCGCCGCCCACCAGCCCGCCGCCCTCGTCGGGTACGGGCTCTACACCGCGTCCGCGCTTCTGCTCATTCCAGCCGCCGTCGTGCTCCGACGGACGCTCTTGCCAGGATCCGCGCTCGGCGACCTGTCGGTTGTACTCGGCGCCTCGGCCGGCATCGTCAAGACTGTCGCGCTCTCGCGCTGGCTCTTGGTCGCCCCGGCGCTGGCGGCTGGCCTCGTCGGAGCATCGCCCGACGCGCAAGCCCTGACC
>NZ_JBARYR010000695.1:0-1687 GCF_049648075.1 Rubrivirga sp.
CCGTTGCCGCGTCAGACCCTCGAGGTCGGGCTGGGAATCGGCGCGGGCGCCCAAGAAGAGTCGGAGGGCCTCGGCCCGCTGGGTCGCGGCGTAGCGGAACGCGACGATGGCCGCCGGCACGAGGACGACGGCGAGCGCGAGGACGAGGGGCGAGCGGAACGACACGGACGGAGGCTACCCACGCCAGGCGCCTCGGTGCCGCGCCCCGCTCGATTGAAGCCGATGCCGCCCGTCCTCGAGGGCGACCACTCGTCCGAATCCGGCGCCCTCGAGGACGCGGGTTCGCTAGTCTCGCCATGTGCCACGCCTCTCACGGACTCGTCTCTACTGGATCTGCCAGCTCGGTGGATGGACACTCGCCATTGGCGGCTCTATGGGATACGCCTCGCTGTCAGCGCCGTACGGCGTGCCAGGTATTCCAGCGACTCAGATGGTGTTCTCCATCGTGCTCGCATACTCGATGACGCTCGGAGGGACACACGCGATTCACGTCGTTTCTACGCGCAGCGGTTGGTTCGGTCTCCCGCTCCGCAGGCTCGCACCTCGCCTCCTCCTCGCGGTCGTCGGAGCGGCGCTTCTCGCTCAGGTAGTGGGCTACGTAATGACCTATCTCGCCGAGCCACTCGTCAATCCGGATGCTCTGGCCCCACAGCCGCTGCCTAGTCTCGCCGAGTTCACGTCGGGCATGGCCATGCTCACATCGCTCTTTGCGATCTGGGCAACGGTTTATGCTCTCGCCCTGACCGCCTTCCGCCTAGCCGACGCTGATCGCGACAGGCTCCACCTCCGCGCGACCCTCGCCGAGTCGCGGAGCCGCGCCCTCGAGTACCAGCTCAACCCGCACTTCCTGTTCAACGCGCTCAACACCGTCCGCGCGCTCATCCGCGACGAGCCTGAGGAAGCCCGCCGCGCCGTCACGTTGTTGTCCGGCCTGCTTCGCCGAACGCTGGTCGCGGGGCGAGAAACAACGCACGCCCTCGAGGACGAACTCGCCCTCGTCGAGACCTACCTCGGCCTCGAGGCGCTCCGCTTCGAGGACCGGCTGCACGTCCGCCTCGAGGTCGCCGCCGACGCACTCGAGGCCGAGGTCCCGGCACTGCTCGTCCAGACCCTGGTCGAAAACGCCGTCAAGCACGGCGTCGCCCGCAATCGCGCCGGCGGAGAGATCGCCGTCCGCGCCGACATCCAAGACGGGCGCCTTCACCTCGAGGTCGAGAACCCCGTCGCCGGTGGCCCTGAGCCTGAAGGCACCGGCACAGGGCTCGCCAACGCACGCGAGCGTCTGGCCTTGCTCTTCGGCGACGCCGCGACGCTCGACCTCGAGGTCGGACCCGAGCGCGCCGTCGCGACCGTCACCCTACCCGCCACCGATGCCTGACCTCCGCGCCGTCGTCGTGGACGACGAACGACTCGCCCGTCTCGAGCTCTGCACGCTTCTCGCGGCCCATCCCGTCGAGGTCGTCGGCCAGGCGGTCGATGCCGACGCGGCCGAGGCGCTACTCACCGACCTCGAGGGCGCGGGCGCCCGACCCGACGTCGTGTTCTTGGACGTCCAAATGCCGGGCCGGAGCGGGTTCGACTTGCTCGCCGACCTCGAGGCCGCGCCCGACGTCGTGTTCGTGACCGCCTACGACGAGCACGCCCTGCGCGCCTTCGAGGTCTCCGCCGTCGACTACCTGCTCAAGCC
>NZ_JBARYR010000696.1:0-5829 GCF_049648075.1 Rubrivirga sp.
GTGTGGGGGCGGCCTCGAGGCCGGACGCGTCCTCGAGGGCGAGGCCGAGCCGGTAGAGCGAGAGCATGAGCGCGGGGCCGCCCATGTGCCCCTCGTAGTGGTCGAACCCGCTCGCGTTGCCCGTCGCGGCGAACACGCGCGGGAGCGCCGAGACGTCGTCGAGGAACTCGCGCACAGCGAACGCGCCGAGTCGCTCGGCGTGGTCGAGGTGGAGCGCCTCGCCGGTCGCCGCGTGGACACCCAGAAACAGCTCGATAGCGCTGGCCACGGGGTCCGGCCACAGCGGAAGCGGGTCGCTGGCGAAGGCCACGTCGCACTCGGGCTCTCCCTGCTCGGCGTACCAGTCGGCGGCGGCGGCGGCCAGGTCGAGGAACCGGACGTCGCCGGATTGTTCGTAGCGCTGGAGGGCCGTCACCGCGCCCGACACGACAGGGCCGATCTTACCGTACGCCTGGCACCAGGGCTCCGTGCCGGCCACGGGGTTGTCGGGCGACAAGTCGGCCAGGCTCACTCGGTTGTAGAAGCCCACGCCGCCCGTCGCGAACGGGTGCGCGACGGCGTGGAACGTGGCCGTCGAGCGGCCGACCCAGTCGCGGAGCAGGTTCTCCGTAGCTGCCGGTAGAACGTCGAGGTCGACGGCCCGCTGGACGTCGACGACGCCCCGCATGTCGTTGAACGTCGAGTGACCGACCTCGCCGCCCAGCACGTCCAGAGCGGCGTTCGGGGGCGGTGTCTTCCACCACTGGGTCACGGCGTCGGTCCGGGCATCGCGGCGCCCGTTGTGGGCGACGGCTACGGCCTCGATGTAGCCGGCCATCTCGGTGCGCACGGCGGCGTCCGTCGAGGCCGCGTAGGCGTGGGCCCACACGCTCACCATGTGGCCGGCCGTCCGCGCGAAGACGAACCCTCGGTCGGCGCCAGACCCGTCGAGGTGGGTCTGGTGCGCCCACACGACGTTCTCCTTGTCGTAGACGTGCTCTTCCCAGGTCCCACGCGCGTACGCCTCCATCGCCTCGGGGGCGAGCGCGAACAGCTCGGACCAGAGCCCGGTCATGCCCAGCTGGAGCTCGTGCTTGAGGTCGCCCCACGGGTTGTCGTGCCTCGTAGTGGACTCGGTGTCGATCCGCCACGCGGCGTGCTCGCCCCACGGGATGAGCCCGGTGTCGAAGGCCGTGTTCCGGGCGTACCACCCCAGCGCGGCGTCGGCGGCGGCGGCGTATGACGCGTTGCCCGTGCCGGCCGTGAGGGCGTAGAGGAGTTCGTGGAGCGCGTGGTCGTCGTCGAGGTTGGCCGCGTTCCACGCCCGCTCGTGGGTCCGCGCGCCGATCTCGTTCCGGTCGGCGCCCACAGTGCCCTCGGGGTCGGCAAAGAGGTCCATCGTCTCGCGGTCGATCATCGTCGAGAACAAGGGGATCGCGCCGGCGTCGTCGAGGAAGCGCCCGTTCGCGACCATCTCGTCGGCGTAGGCCGTCGCCAGGGCGACGAAGTCCGGGCCTCCGCTGGCCGGCCCGTAGTCGAGGACGAGTTCGGGGGGGCGGCTCCCTTCGCGGCTCGAGAACGTGACCAGCCGGTTCGCGCCGGCGTCCTGGACCAGCCCGATCGAGGTCCGCGCCCCGCCCTCGCGACGGACCAGGTCCGTCACGTCCCACTCGTACCACCGACCGCACGCGGTCACGACCGTCCGGTCCTCGACGCCACTCTTAATCGCGGGCCGGGTCGCGTAGGTCACGTCGTTCTCGAGCAACCGCTCGACTTGGTAAGCCGAGATCGGCGCCGGCTCAGTATTGGGACGGTCGGCGCACCACAGGCGGAGCGTGGCGCGGGCGACCGCCGCCCGGTCCGCCCCTCCGACGGCGAACCGGAGGAACGCCTGGCGGGTGAACCGGTCCGTAGCTGAGTCCTTCACGCGGAGTTGGGGGGACGAGCCGTAGTTCGTGTCGGCATGGGTCCCCGCGCGGACGTAGGCGTCGCCGATGGCCTCGAGCGTGACCGACGGCTGAGCGGCGGCGACGGGGAGCAGGACGAGGACGAATAGGAGGCGCATCATTGGAGAGCGGGACATCGTGAACTGGAAGGCGGGCCTGGCGTACGGTCGCGAACGACAAGACCCAGAGGACCCCGCCGGCCTCGAACCAGACCACGTAAAACCCGGCGGGGAGCATGCTGTCCTCGAGGACGGCCACGTGCCCGTCTGACTCGAAGAGGACATCGGCGACTTCGAGGTCGGCGCGTCTGGCACCGCTGGCAGCGACGCCATTGAGGATTTCGTGGACCGCCTCGCTACGCAGCCATCACGCGCGGTGAGCCGTCCTCTGAAGCGTTCAGCACGCGCACCAATCGTATCTCCGGCTCTCCGACCTGCCCCTGGAACGGAGGACCTCGAGGCCGCGGCCGAGCGAGTCGTGCCCGCTGGCAACGGCCGGCCGGCGCGATGCCTGTGCGAGTCCGCACACAGAGCCGCGGACGGAGCGTGACGGTCGTACCAAGCGCTCATGGTGGTGGGAGCAGCGGCGTCGTGACGCGAAGCCACCACGGTGGCTTGGTCAGGGAGACATGTGAAGGAGCGAGCGCGGGGTTAGATAGGGCCGCGAGCAGCGGATCCCTCGCGAACCGTTTGCCCGAGCCGACAACGCCAAATACGGTACCGATTTCGTTGCACGGCATCATGAGAGAAACACGATGACGCCCTGTACACCTGGTGCGGAGCCTCCAGCGCGGAGGGATCCTCCGAGGCTTTCAGCCCGGCCGCGACACATGTGCGTCCGAGACCTGATGACCTACCTCGGCCCACTCCGAGCCGCTAGCCAGCGCGCATCCCCGCCATGAAAAAGTCCTCGCCGCCCTCTTGAGGATGAAGCGCGACGATGCCCGCGCGCGCCAGCATCACCAACGCCTTCGACGCCTTCCACGGTGGCAGGTCACTCATCCGAGCGTACTCCCGGACCGTGATTCGCTCGTGGCGGTCGAGGTACTCCAACAAACGGCGCTCGGTGTCGCCGAACGTGAACGAGACAGCGTCGCCCCGTCCCTCCGCCTTCATGAGCGCGACGGCCTCGCGGCTGGCCTCGACGGCCCGGTCGTCGACACGGACAAAGGCCCGCTGCTTCGGCAGCGTCCCGTCCGGGCGCCGGTCCGGTCGGAGGACGTGGGGCCGGTCCGGGCTGGCGGGCACGTGGACGACCAGCACCTCGCGCGTGCGGCTGACGCGGACGGACTCGACCTCGAGGTCGAGCGGCGGGAGGATCCGGTCCTCCAAGGCGCGCTCCAAGGCGAAGAACGACTCCTGCGCGTCCTTGACGCCGAGCACGGTCCCGTCGTCGTCGACGCCGACCAGGACTTTGCCACCGTCGGAGTTGGCCAACGCGATCACCTCTCGCGCCATCCGCTCCGGCCGAGGGACGCGGTTCTTGAACTCGAGATGCTGCCCCTCGCCCATCGACGCGAGTCGCTTGACGTCGGCGGCAGTCATGAGATCGTTGGGGGCTAGCGGAAGGTGCGCGGCCTCGAGGACGAGGCTAGGCCTCGGTCCCGTCGAAGCCGGGGACATCAAAATGCGCGCCCTCGAGCTTGGGATCCCGAGCCATCAACTGCCCGACCGCGCGGGCCGGATCCAAGCCGTCGAACAGGATGGACCAGACAGCCTCGGTGATCGGCATCTCGACCTCGAGTCGGCGCGCGAGCTCCCGGACCGACTCCGTCGTGCGGACGCCCTCGACGACCATCGTGGAGTGACCGAGCGCCTCGGTCTGCGTCTCGCCCTTCCCCACGCGCTCGCCGAACGCCCGGTTGCGGCTGTGCCGGCTAAAGCACGTCACGACTAAGTCCCCGAGCCCGGCGAGCCCCGCGAAGGTGTGCGCGTCGGCACCGAGCGCGAGTCCTAAGCGCGTGATCTCGGCGAGACCACGCGTCACGAGGGCGGCCTTGGCATTGTCGCCCAGTCCGAGCCCGTCCGAGATCCCTGCCGCGACCGCCATCACGTTCTTGACCGACCCACCGACCTCGACGCCGACCAGATCTGCGTTCGTGTAGACTCTCAGCGCAGGCCGCATAAACAGCTCTTGCACAACGCTCGCGACCTCGAGGTCGGGGAACGCCGCCACGACGCTGGTCGGCCGCTCGAGGGCGACCTCTTCGGCGTGACTCGGGCCGTACAAGACGCCCAGCCTCGACGGGTCAGCGTCGGGCAGCACATCCCGCAGGACGCCGCTCGTCGTCAGCAAGGTCTCGTTCTCGATCCCCTTGGCGACGGAGATGACCGTCAGATTTGGCTGAACTGCGTCCTCGAGGTCGCCCACCACGGAGCGGACGGACTGGCTCGGGACGGCCACCAGCCAGACGTCAGAGCCCTCGAGGGCGGACCGGATCTCGGACGTGACCTCGAGGTCGGCCGGCAGCTCTGCGTGTGGCAGGTAGTCGTTGCGCCGCGACGTGCGTATCGCCTCGGCAGCTTCGGCGCGGCGCGCCCACAGGGACACGTCGTGCCCGCTGTGGGACAGACTGACGGCCAAGGCCGTGCCCCAGCTTCCGGCGCCGAGAACGGCGATGCGCGTGCGACTCATGCGGAAGGATACGGTTGGAGCGTCGCGACCTCGAGGCCGAGGCGGCTACGGTTCGCGGGTCACGCGACCTCGAGGGCGAAACGGGCGGGACGGCATCGAGGACGCAGATCCACTCGCTCCGAGCTAGCTCGCGACGACGCGACCGACCTCGAAGGCGGGTTCTCCCAGCGCTCCCAAGACGGTCAGGGCGCGCTCCCTGGACGATTCCGGCACGATCGCGACCAGCCCGACGCCCAGGTTGAACGTCCGCCGCATGTCGTCCTCTGGCACCTCTCCCACGTCTTGAATCAGCTTGAAGATGCCCGGCCGTGTCCAGGCGCCCCACGCGACCTCAAGGCCGAGGCCGTCCGGCACGACGCGCTCCGTGTTGCCGACCAAGCCGCCGCCGGTCACGTGAGAGAAGCCGTGGGCCAGGCCCTCTGCGACGAGGGCTTGGATCACGTCGAGGTAGCTCCGGTGCACCGCGAGCATCGCCTCGCCGACGGACGTGCCGCCCAGCAACTCCGGCGTGTCGCCGGCCACGAACCGCTCGAACAGCACCTTGCGCGCCAACGTGTAGCCGTTCGTGTGCAACCCGGTCGAGGGCAAGCCGAGCAGCACGTCCCCGGCCTCGATGGCCGAGCCGTCCACGATCGCGTCACGCTCGACGACGCCGACGATGGTGCCCGCCAGGTCGTAGTCGTCGCGCGCGTACAGGTCCGGCATCTCGGCCGTCTCCCCGCCGATGAGTGCGCAGCCGTTCTCGGTGCACGCCTTGGCGAACCCCTTGACGACGGCCTCGACGACGTCCGGCCGCACCTGGCCCGCTGCGAAGTAGTCCAAGAAGAACAACGGCCGCGCCCCGCTCACCGCGATGTCGTTGACGCAGTGGTTGACCAGGTCCTGCCCCACCGTGTCATGCTTCCCGACACGCTGGGCCACTTTGAGCTTCGTCCCGACGCCGTCCATCGAAGACACCAAAACGGGGTCACGGTAGCCATCTTTGTCGAATGCAAAAAGCCCGCCGAACGAGCCGATGTCGGTCAGCACGCCCGGCGTGAACGTGCCGCGGACGTGGCCTTTGATGCGTCGGACCGCTTCTTCGCCCGCGTCGATGTCGACGCCCGCCTCTTTGTACGTAGCCATGTCAGGGTGCGTGTGAGCCGAAAGGTACCGGGAACGCGTATGTCGAGGACCGGCGGCACGTATCTGCACGCCCGCTTCTCGTCCTCGACGCCATGACGCTCCGCCTTCTCGCCCTCCTCCTCATCGCGTCCTCGAGTGCGTCGGC
>NZ_JBARYR010000697.1:0-2333 GCF_049648075.1 Rubrivirga sp.
CGTCATCGGCGGGGCCGGCTCCGACGTCCTCGATGCGAGCGGCGGCGACGTCGCCGTCTACGACACGCCGGGCGGCCTCGAGGTCGAAGCAAGGGGGCGCGGCTTCGAGGACCGGCGGTCTGAGGACCCCGACGTCAACCGGTACGACGAGACCGAGAACGTCATCGGCGACGTCGTGACGCGGCCGACCTTGGGCTTCCGAGACACGGACGGCGTGATGATCGGGGCCTCGAGGACGTGGCTCGTCCCGGGCTTCCGTCTCCATCCGTACGCGGCCGTCCACACGGTCTCGGCCAACTACGCGACCGCGACGAGCGGCGTCGCGGCGCGGTATCAGGGGTACATGCGCGAAGCGATCGGCCGCTCGGACCTGACCGTCGCCGTCCACGGCTCGACGCCCCGCTACGCCCGCAACTTCTACGGCATCGGCAACGGCTCCCCGGAGCTCGACGACTCCGACCGCGCACGCGTCGACATCGCCTTGGCCGGCGCCCGCGCTGGACTGGTGGTCCCCCTCGGTGAGAACCTGACGCTCAACCTCGGCCCGACCGTCCGCTACGCCGACGCGACCGTGCCCGAGCCCCAAGCGTTCGACCCGGGCAACCCGGACCTGCCGCTCGTCGGCCCCGCGGCGCTCTTGGCCGCCCCGTCGTTCGACGCCCAAACGCACGTCGGGGCCTCGGCCCGCATCGAGGCCCGCGCCGTCGACCTCGAGGCGAACCCCCGGCAGGGGCTCGGGCTCTCGCTGTTCGGCGAGCTCCGCGCGGGCATCACCGGTCCTGCGGACACGTACGGCCGCGTAGGCGGAGAGGCCGTCGCGTACGTCCCGTTCCGGTTCGCCCCTCAGCTCACCCTCGCGCTCCGAGGCGGCGGCGAGACCACCGTGGGCGACTTCCCGTTCTTCGACGCCTCCGTCCTAGGGGGCCCCGGCACGATCCGGGGCTATCGACGCGAGCGGTTCGCGGGCCGGACGGCCGCCTCGGCCTCGGCTGAACTCCGGGCCAAGGTCCTCGACCTCGACGTGTACGTGCTCCCCCTCGAGGTCGGAATCTTGGGGTTCGCCGACGCCGGCCGCGTGTGGGCCGAGACCCCGACGTGCCTCGACGTCTACGACTCCGAGGTCTGCGCGCTGATCAACTTCAGAGCGGTGGACCCCGACGCGGGCGGCGGCATCCAGCTCGGCTACGGCGGCGGGCTGTGGGTCGGCTCGCTCGACCGCGGCGTCGCCACGCTCACCGTCGGGGCCTCCGACGAGGCCGCCCTGGTCACGTTCGGCGTCGGGTTCGCGTACTAGGCCGCGCCCGCTACCTTGCCTCCCTCCCACCCCACACCCATGGACGAACCGCTCACCAGCACGTCACGGGGCGACGGCGACACCTTCGACATGAGCCAGGTGGCCGGCGAGCGCCCGGTCGCCGTCCCCATCGAGGACGAGAAGACGGCCAAGAAGAAAAAGAAGAAGGTCAAGGAGATGGCCAACGTCGGCTCGTCCGATGGCGCGCTCTCCCCCGCCGACCAGGCCCTCAAGGATCTGGGCACGAAGCGCGGCATCGAGACCCTGTTCCGGTCGAGCTACCGGGTCAACATGGACCTGTCGGCGCTGGCCGACGCCAAGGCCAACATCATGATCTCGGTCAACGGCCTGATCATCTCGATCCTGATCGCGTCCATCGCCCCGGGCGCCGAGCGGAACCCGTGGTTGCTCATCCCGACCTCGCTGTTCCTGCTGGGGTGCCTGGTCTCGTTGGTGTTCGCCGTGCTCGGCGCGATGCCGCGCGTTCAGAGCAACGTCATCACGCCCGAGGCGGCGCTGCGTGACCGAAAGAACTTGCTGTTCTTCGGCAACTTCAGTCACATGAGCGAGGGCGATTTTGTGGGCGCGCTCAAGCAAGTCGTGATGGACTCGACGCTGACCTACGAGATGATGATGAAGGACATCTACGGAGTCGGAAGCGTGCTCCAAAAGAAGTACCGGATGCTCAAGCGGTCGTACATAGCATTCTTGGTCGCCTTGGTCGTGGGCGTCGTCGGGTTCGTGGGCGTCTTCACGTACGTCAACACCTGTTCTCCCGGGAGCCCCAACTGCCCCGCCGTCGCGTCGACGACGATCCAGACCACTCCCACACCGGGCCTACCCGCTCAAGGAATCCTCCCCTAGTCCGCTCCATGAAAACCATCATCCTTCTCCGCCACGGCAAGTCCGACTGGGAGGCCGACTACGACGGCGACCACCAACGGCCGCTCGCCAAGCGCGGCCAGAAAGGCGCCCGCAAGATGGGCCGGTTCCTGACGACGGCCCGCTCCGTGCCGGACCGCGCGCTCACCTCGTCGGC
>NZ_JBARYR010000698.1:0-5728 GCF_049648075.1 Rubrivirga sp.
GCGCATGACCTTCCCCCGTTCTCGCCTCCCACACCCGTGCACCTGACTTCTGAGACCGTAGAGTCGCTCGTGGAGCAGCTCTCGAAGCTCCCGCCGATCGGCCGAAAGACGGCACAGCGGCTCGCCGCGTTCATCTTGAAGATGCCCCGTGAGGAGGTCGTCGAGATCGCCAAGGCGATGGTCGCGGCGAAAGACCGCGTCAAGACGTGCTCGGTCTGCTTCAACGTGACCGACCTCGACCCGTGCCCGGTGTGCAGCTCCGAGCGCCGCGACAAGAGCGTGATCTGCGTCGTCGAGGAGCCGTCCGACGTGATGGCGCTGGAGCGGACCGGCGAGTTCCGGGGGCTCTACCACGTGCTCGGAGGCGTCATCTCCCCTCTCGACGGCATCGGCCCCGACGACCTCCACATCTCGGAGTTGATCGCGCGCGTGGCCCAGACGTCCTCGAGGACGGCCGTCGCGGAACCCACCGAAGGCTACGACGGCCGCGGCGCCGACCTCGAGAGCGAGGACGCGCCCGTCCAGGAGGTCATCCTGGCGATGAACCCGAACGTCGAGGGCGACACGACGGCGTACTACGTCGGGCAGATGCTCGCGCCGTTCGGCGTCACCGTCTCACGGATCGCGCGAGGACTGCCCATCGGCGGCGACCTCGAGTTCGCGGACGAGGCGACGCTGAGCCGCGCCCTCGAGGGCCGGGCGGGGATGTAGCAGGTCGGCCTCGGGAGAGGGTTTTGGAACCAACGTTCCAAAAACTTGTTGCAACGCACGTTCCTCCCTGTCCGCTAGTGAAAGCCGCCGTCACCGTTGTCCGCGTCCTGCTCGGTCTGATCCTGGTCGCCTCCGGCATCGCCGGCCTCTTGGGCAAGGTGCCCCCGCCGGATCCCGGCCCGGGCCTCGACTTCATGACGGCGCTCGCGAGCGGCGGTGTGATGACGACGGTCAAGGTGTTCGAGGTCGTGATCGGGCTGCTGCTCGTGTCCGGCCGGTTCGTCCCGCTGGCCTTGGTGATGCTGGTCCCGATCGCGGTCAACATCGTGATGTACCACCTCCGGTTCGACCCCGCCGGCGGCGTCGGCGCGTACGTCGTCGGGGCGCTGACGGTGATCCTTCTGTGGGCCTACCGCGGCGCGCTGATGCCGCTGCTAGTCCAGAAGGCGGAGCCGCTCGCGACCCCGAGCCCGCTGCTGTGAAGCTGGGCATGGCCCCTCGGAGGCTTCTAGACCGCCGCTGGTACCTCCCCTCCATCGCCGATGTGGAGTCGCATTCCCGGCTCCCCGAGCGTTCGTCCTCGAGGACGGCGGACGCTCGGTCGAGACACGTCGGTGACAGCAAGCCTCGCTGCTTGCGCGGTGCTCTCGTCCACTACGCCATCATGTCGCGGATCGTGTCGGCGTAGGTCCGGCTCACGCGGACCGTCGAGCCATCCACGAGCCTCGCGAGGAAGCCGCCGGAGTTGTCGCGCTCCAGGGCGCGCAGCGCGTCGAGGGCGACGACCGTCGAGCGGTGGACGCGGGCGAACCGGGCCGGGTCCAGCCTCTCCGACAAGGCCCCGATCCCTTGGGACGCGAGGTACGTCCGCCCGTGGGTGTGGAGTTGGGTGTAGTCGCCGGCGGCCTCGGCCCAGATCACGTCCTGGACCGCGACCGGCACGAACACGCCGCCGTCCTCGACGAGCAGCCGCGCCGGGTAGGTCGAAGCTTGGCGCACCACCTCGACGACGCGCTCCGGGGCGGCCTCGAGGGCGCGGCCGAGGGCTTCATCGAAGCGGGCTTGGGTAAACGGCTTGAGCAGGTAGTCGACGGCCGCGACCTCGAAGGCGCGCACGGCGAACTGGTCGAACGCGGTCGAGAACACGACGGACGGGAGCGCGACGTCGCGGCCCTCGAGGTCGGACAGGACCTCGAAGCCGGTCAGGCCGGGCATCTGGACGTCCAGGAACAGCAGGCCAATGGGCGCGCCCGACGCCCCAGCCTCGAGGACGGCCTCGACAGCCTCCAGGCCGTTGGCACACTCGCCGACGACCCCGACGTCTGCGCCGGACCGCTCGAGGGCGTCCGCGACCATCCGGCGCGCGGGGGCTTCGTCGTCCACGATGAGGGCTCGCGTCACGACTCGGCAGGGACGGTGAACCGAGCTTCGAAGCCGCGCGCTTGTCCGTCGCCCGAGCCGGGCACGTCGAGGGCTAAGCCGCCGCCGAACAGGGCTCGCAGCCGGGCGTCCGTGTTGGACAGACCGACGCCGTTGGCTGCGCCGGCCTGACGGCTCTCGAGGTCGCCGGGGTGGAGGATTTCGGCAGGCGGGCGGCTCGGTCCGGCGCCGTCGTCGCGGACCATGATGTGGACGGCGCCCCCGGTCCGGCGGGCCTCGATGCGGACCGTTCCACCCTCGAGGGTGGGCGCAATCCCGTGTCGGATGGCGTTCTCGACGAGGGGTTGGACCAGCATGGGCGGGACCAAGACGTCGAGGGCATCGGCGTCGGCGTCGACCTCGACCTCGAGGCGGTCGCCCATCCGCTCCTGCTCGAGGGCGAGATAATCGCGGACGAAGTCGAGCTCTTCGCGGAGCAGCACCCGGTCCCGGCGAGCGGCGGCGAGCGTGTAGCGGACCAGGCCGGACAGCCGGGCGACCAAGTCGCGGGTCGCGCCCTGCTCGGCTGGAACGGAGGCGGCGACGGAGTTGAGCGTGTTGAACAGGAAGTGCGGGTCCATCTGCGCCCGAAGCGCGGCGAGTTGGGCGTCTCGGGTCGCCCGCTCGAGATCGGACTGCCGCGCTTGCATGGCGGCCTCGAGGCCGGCCTGGGCGCGGAGTTGGGAGACGTAGCGCCACGCGTGAAAGGCGCCGAACTGGGCGAGATAGACGAGCCCGGGGATGAAGATGTCCCACGCCTTCCCCTGGTCGCCCAGCACTCCGTAATCGAGGACGGGTGCGAGCGCTCGGTACGCGGCGTACCACGCCCACACCCACAACGGTAAGAGCGCGACGTGGGCCGCGACTTGGGACCGTGGACGCCCGTCGAGGACGCGGATCACGACCCACCACACCGGGACCGTCAACACCCCCTTCAGCCCGTAGTCGATGAGCGAGCGCGGTAGGAGCCCGACCGTCTCGTCGACGAACCGCGCGAGGCTCTCCTGGAGCGCCCATTGTTGGATGGTCGCCGAGTAGAACAGGGCGAGCACGACGTAGGCCGCCGCGACCATCGCGACGCCTTTCAGAGTGATCCGGGGCTGGGTCAGGTCCTCCATCGGAGTCGAATCTAGCTGGCTCACTCGGCCTCCGTGACCGTCGGCGCGACCTCGAGGTCGGTGCCTTGCTTGATGCGCTGTTCGATCTGGCGCGCGCACCCGAGATTGGCGAGCGGGTCGCACTCGAGGGCGAGGAAGCTGGCCTCGTAGCCGTCCTCGAGGACGCCGATGGCGCGGCCCGGGAAGACCGATCGGGGGCCGGTCTGCGTCAGCGAATAGAGGGCTTGGGCCTGCGTCATCGCTCCGATCTCGACCAAGGTCTCGGCCTCGCCAATCGCGCTCGTCGCACTCCCGTCCGTACCGGTCGCAACGAACACGCCGGCGTCGAGGAGCCGCCGGACGTTCTCGGCCCGCTGGGCTTGCCCAGCCTCTTTTCCCCCAAAGTCGCGGGCCTGGGCCACGCTGGCAGTCGGCGTCACAACGAAGTCGCGTGCGGCCATATGAGCCGCGAGGGCCGGGGAGATCACGAACCGGTCGTCGGCCCCGAACATCGGTGGCATGTGGGCGGCCTCGTTCGCGCCAGCATCGACGGCGAGCGCGAGGTCGGCGACGGTGTCGACGTGGACCGACGTCTGAAGCCCGGCTTCGCGGGCGAGCGCGACCGCGCGGCGGAACACGTCGGGCTGGAGCCCCTGCCCGCTCTCGTGGTCGAGCAAGAGCAGCTTGACGTGGTCGGGGCGCTCGGCGATGATGTCGGGCCACCGTCGTTCGAGGTCCTCGATCGTCGCGACGCCCCACGCGGCGATGCCGTCGAGCGAGTCGGGGTCAAGGTCCCGGTACACGCCATCCGCGAGACGTGCGTAGAGAGGGAACGGGTGGGCGCCGGGCGCGGTGATCCCGCCATGTGCGAACGCGACGTCGATGCCGCCCGGGTGGTTGACGTAGGGCGCGAGCCGGCGGGCGTAACGGGCGATGTTGTTGAGGTTCTTGACGTAGAACGTCCCGGCCTCGAGGTGGTCCGCGATGACCCAGTCGACGGCCCATTCGCCCTCGACACGGTGAACGTGGGCGTCGGCGAACGGCGGGACGACGTACCGGCCGCCGAGGTCAACGATGCGGGCATCGCGGAGGGGTCCGTCGACGAACACGCCGCCCTCCGCCCAGGTCGTGTCGCGGTCGGCGAACCGCTCGCCGTCGTACCACCGGCCGCCGACGTAGGCCGTCGCCGGCGCGTCAGGATTGAGGCGCGGGGTCCTGCCCTCGAGAGCGACGGGCTGCGCGTGGACGGCGGCGGCGAGCAAGAGGAGAACGACGAGACGCATCGAAGGCACGGGTACGGAACGAGCAGGCTGACGTGGGGGCGTTATCCGCGGACGAGTTGGACGTCGCCGTTGCGGGTCCGCAGGCGGATCGTCGGGCCGCCCGCGCCGAGGTAGAGCCGCGCCGACTCGCGCGCCGACCGGAAGCCCTCGATGCCATCGTCCTCAATGCCGCCGACGGACCCGTAGCTCGTCCCGGCGTCCACCAGCGCCGCGTAACGCTCGGGCACGACCAGGCGGACGTCGCCATTCCGCGTCGAGGCCGAGAGCCCGTCGCCGTCCCACGTCTCGCCCTCGAGGTCGATGACCACGTTCCCGTTGCTCGTCTTGGCCTCGACGTCGCCGGAGACGTCGGTGAGGCGGACGGCCCCGTTGTTGGAGTCGATGCGCAGTGTCCCGGCGACGCCCTCGACGCTCACCGAGCCGTTGTTGGTGCGCACGTCGAGGTCGGTGTCTCGCGGGACCGAGATCGTGAACGCGACCTCGACCCAGCCGCCGCCCTCGGTTACGGGCCGGAGCACGTCGCCGGCCTCGAGGACGGTCGCGGCGAGCAGGTCGGCGGCCGAGCGACCTCGGGAGTCGTAGGCGCGGACCTCGGCCCGGACCTCGATCTCGTCGCGGTCCCATGCGCGGACCGCGATGGCGCCGCTGACGTCGTTGCGGACGGTCAGGTCTCCGTCGGCGGGGAGCGTGAGCGTGCGGACCTCGCACTCGGACGGGCCATAGGCGTGGGCCGGCTGGCAGTCGGTGGAGGCGAAGGCGAGAAGGGCGAGGAGAAGCGTCACGGTGTCGGAGGAAGTGCTCGCCCGGACGATAGGAGAGCGCCGTCCTCGAGGACGAACCCCATCCGGCCAACCGCAGGATGCGTCGACGAGTCGCAGCGACCTCGAGGAGCCAGGGCTCGAGGACGGACCGAGCTAGCTTCCGCGCCGTGCTCCGGCTACTCCTCGCCCTCGTTCTCGCCGGACCGGCCGTGGCCCAGGCGGATACGACGCGGGCGTTGGGCGAGGTCGTCGTGGGAGACGCGCCACCGCGGGCCGGCGTCGAGCGCATCCCGATCGCGAGCGTCCTGACGCGCGACCCCGTCTCCGTCGCCGACGTCGCCCGACTTATTCCGTCCGCCGCCGCACCGACGAACTCACGAGGCCAGACGCTCCTGGCGATCCGAGGGGCAAGCGAGCGGCAGACCGCGATCCTGCTGGACGGCGCGCCCCTTACCGT